>NZ_JBHWZS010000011.1:0-68229 GCF_042728155.1 Streptomyces sp. NPDC060209 | reverse complement strand
CTCCTCACCCGGCCGCCGCCGCTGTGGACGGCCTCAGCGCTCACCCCACGGGGAGTCGTACTTCTCCGCGAGCGCGCCCGCCTCTTCGGGGGTCAGCAGCCGCGGGGACCGCTCGCCCAGGGCCAGGAGCAGGGCGGACACCTCCTCCAGTTCCACCGCCGCGTCGACGGCGCGGGCCATCGTGGGGCCCGCGAGGACAGGCCCGTGGTTCTGGAGAAGTGCCGCACGGAGCGGGAAGGGCAGCCCGGCCAGGACCTCGGCCTGGTCCGCGTCGCCGGGCGGGGCGTACGGAACGAGGGGGGTCTGGCCGACCCGCATCACGAAGTACGGGGTCAGCGGCGGCACCGCGCTCATGGGCGACCACGGCGGGAGGCAGGACACCGCGGTGGCGTTCCGGGCGTGCAGATGCACGACGGCGCGGATGTCGGCGTCCCGCCGGTAGAAGGCGCTGTGCAGGGGGAACTCCTTCGACGGACGCGGCCCGTCGAGGTGGGTGCCGTCGAGACCGAGCACGCTGAGTCCGTCGGGGTCGACCTCGGCGAGGTCGGCGCCGGTGGGGGTGATGAGGATGCGGTCGTCGACCCGGACACTGAGGTTGCCCGAGGAGCCCGGGCTGAGCCCCAGGGCTGCCAGCCGGGCGCCGGCGGCGGCGAGGTCGGTGCGGGGGTCGCTCATGCCAGCGCGCTCCAGGCTTCCGTGAAGATGGTGGTGTCGCCGAAGTTGCCCGACTTCAGGGCGAGATCCACGGCGTGGTCCCGGCCGTGGGCCCGCCCTTCGGCACGCGCCCAGGTGACGCCCGGAGCGATGGGCGAGCCGATGGACAGGGTGCGGACGCCGAGGGCCGTGACGACTGCTCCGGAGGTCTCGCCGCCCGCCACGAGGAGACGGCGTGCGCCTGCGGCGACCAGGGCGGTGGCGCAGGTGGCGAGGGCCCGCTCGACCAGTTCCGAGGCGGCGGGGACGTCGTGCGGCGCCGTCTGTTCGAGGTCGCCGAGGTCGTCGACGGCGTAGATGAGAGGCGGCTTCCCCGGCTCGTCCTCCCAGGACCGGCGTGCGAAGTCGACGAGTCCGGCGACCGTCCCGGTGAAGTCGGCGCGCAGAGCGGCCAGATCGAGCTTGCGGTGCGGCAGGCGGGCACGCGCGTGGGCGACCTGGGCCCGGGTCGCGGACGAGGCACTGCCGGAGAGGACGGCGCCGGGGTCGCCCGGGCGGGAGGCGGGCGTGGCACGGGCGGCTTCGGCGTTCGGGCCGGTGAGCCCGAGGGCGAGGCCCGCCGCGCCGGTGACGAGGGTGAGGTGGGTGGTGGCCGCGCATACGGTCACCAGGTCCTCGTCGCTCACGGCGTCCACGACGACCAGGGCGTCGGCGAGCTCCGGGGCGTCGAGAGCGGCACGCAGCGCCTCGCTGCCCTGCCGCACGGTGTCGAGGCCGACGAGGCGGACCGGATGGCCGCTCTGCGGTGTGAGCAGCCGGCCGACGTGGGAGTCGCGCATCGGTGTGAGCGGGTGGTGCCGCATGGGGCTCTCGTCGAGGAGTTCGTCGTGGACGAAGAGGCGGCCCTTGTAGACGGTGCGTCCGGTGGCGGGGAACGAGGGGACGACGACCGTGCGGCGTTCGCCCAGCTCCGCGAGGAGCGCGTCGGCGACAGGACCGATGTTGCCGCGCGGGGTGGAGTCGAAGGTGGAGCAGTACTTGAAGTAGAAGCGCTCGCAGCCGGCCCGGCGCAGGGCGCGCAGGGCCGCGAGTGACGTACCGACGGCGTCCTCCACCGGCGCGGTGCGCGACTTGAGGGCCACCACCACCGCGTCGGCGTCACGCACAGCCGCTTCCCCCGGCCCGTCGGAGAGGGTCTCCGTACCCACGGTCACCACGGTCCGGTGGCCCCGGGCGACAAGCATGGTGGCGAGATCGGTTGCTCCGGTGAAGTCGTCGGCGATGGCCCCGAGGGTCGGCATCGGACCTCCTTGCGTCGGTATGCGGTGCCAGGTGGAGTTCCCCGGCCTGTGTGTGAAAAAATGTTAACAGACTTTACGCAGACGAGATCTGCTGATACATCTTGTTAACACGCTCCCCTGTGGTGCTCGTGCCGTTGCCGAGACCGCGTTTGCCGGAGCTGTGAACCGAGCCGTGTGCCCGCCTAGGAGAGCCCATGAATCTGCATCACCTGTTCGCCGGAACCGGCGACCGGACCGTGCGCTACGCACTGTCCGGAGCCGGCGGCGGCTTCGCCCGGACCCTGCTGGCCCAGACCCCGCGCATCGGGCGTCTGGCCCCCGCGGTCCTGTGCGACCGTGACGTGGAGCGGCTGCGCGACATGCTCGTCGAGCTCGGGTACCCGGCGGATCGCCTGGCCGTCTGCGCTGACGCCGACGAGGTCTCCCGGGCCGCGGAGGAAGGTGCCGTCGCCCTGGTCGCGGACGGCGCACTGCTGTCCGCCGCCCCCTGGGACATCCTGGTGGAGGCGACCGGAAGCCCTGCCGACGGATACGCGATGGCCCGCGAGGCACTGACCGGCGGACGCCACGTCGCCATGGTCAGCAAGGAGGTCGACTCCGTCGCCGGGCTGCACCTCGCGGATCTGGCCCGCGACAACGGCGTCGTCTACACCACGGCCGACGGCGACCAGCCCGCGAATCTCATCGCCCTCGTGACCTGGGCGGAGCTGCTGGGCCTGGACGTCGTGGCCATCGGCAAGTCCAGCGAGTACGACCTCGTGTTCGACCCCGCCACCGGCTCGGTAACCCAGCTCGACACCACGGTCCCCGCCCCCGAACTGGCCGGGCTGCTCGGCCTCGGTTCCGACGTACGCGCCACGCTCGCCGCCCGCGCGGCCGCTGTGACCGCTCTGCCGACCGGCGCCACCGCCGACTACTGCGAGATGGCGGTGGTCGCGACCAACACCGGCTTCCGGCCGGACGTCGAGCGCCTGCACTACCCGGTCGCCCGGATCGCCGAACTCGCCGACGTCTACGCCTTGCGCGAGGACGGCGGCCTGCTCCACCGCGCCGGCGCCGTCGACGTGTTCAGCGCGCTGCGGCTGCCGGACGAAGCCTCGTTCGCCGGGGGCGTCTTCGTCGTCGTACGGACCGGCGACCCGGTCACCTGGGAAACACTGCGCGGCAAGGGCCACGTCGTCAGCCGGGACGGGCGCTACGCGGCGATCTACCTGCCGTACCACCTCATGGGCGTCGAGACGCCGGTCTCGCTGCTGTCCGCGGTGCTCCACGGCCGGCCCTCCGGCGGCACCGACCCGCGGGCCCACGCCATGCTCGCCGGACGGGCACGGCGCGACCTCCCCGCCGGCACCGTGCTGGACATGGGCGGCCACCACCACGACGTCACCGGCGTCCAGGCCGTCCTGCTCCGCGACGAGGACGCTCCCGCCGATGCGGCTCCGCTGTATCTCGGCGCGCACGCCACGCTCGGACGTGACGTCCGGGCCGGCGACCTGATCACGCTCGGCGACCTCGCCGACCCGGACGCGGACCTCCTCCACGCCTGGACCTCCGGGCGTGCCTCGCGCGCCACCGGCACCCCCGTCCCCCACGCGAGCCGATGATGAGTACCGACCTCCAGAACCTCCTGCTGGGCGCCGCCGCGGTCGTCGTCCTGATCCTGCTGATCACCAAGACCAAGCTCCACCCGTTCCTGGCGCTGGCACTGTCCGCCCTCGGTCTGGGACTCGCGGCGGGCCTCGGACCGGGCGACACCGTCGAGCACTTCCAGGACGGCTTCGGCGACGCGCTGAAGAGCACCGGCCCCACCATCGGGCTGGGCACCATACTCGGCGGCATCCTGCTGGGCTCCGGCGGAGCCGACCGGATCGCCACCGTCTTCATCGGCGCCCGCCCGGTCAAGTGGATCCCCACGGCCATCACGGCCGCGGCCCTGCTCATCGGGATGCCGCACCTCTTCGACGTCAGCTTCGTGATGCTCGTACCGCTGGTGTACGCCGTCGCCAAGCGCACCGGTACCCACCTGCTGTACGTGGGACTGCCTCTGGCCGCCGGCCTCTACATCTCGCACGGCCTGCTCCCGCCGCACCCCTCCCCCACCCTCGCCGTCTCGGCGTACGGGGCGAACACCGGCCTGACCATTCTCTACGGACTGATCATCGGCATCCCGATCGCCGTGATCAGCGGACCGCTGCTCACGAAGTTCGCCTCGCGGTGGTTCGGTCCGGCCCCGGACCTGGACAAGGGCCCCATCCCGGAGTCCAGCCCCGAACCGGAGAACCGCAAGCGGCCGGCCTCCTTCGTGCTCGCCCTGATCACGGTGCTGCTGCCGCCCGTCCTGATGCTGATCGGAACCGTAGGCACCGCGAACACCGCGGAGGGCTCGCTGCCCTACGCGATCTTCGAGGCGTGCGACTCCTCGGTCATCTCCCTGCTGGCCGCGGTGATCTTCGCCTTCTTCGCGCTGGGTCTGCGCTCCGGCTTCGGGCTCGGCCAGCTCCAGAAGATGGCGGGCAAGGGCCTCGGTCCGGTCGGTGGGATCGTGCTGATCCTCGGAGCCGGCGGTGGTCTCAAGGCGATGCTCACCGCGACCGGCATCGACAAGCTGATCTCCGACTACGCGGTCGACTGGTCCATACCCCCGCTGCTGCTGGCCTGGCTGGTCGCCGCGCTGCTGCGCATCTGCCTCGGCTCGGCGACGGTGGCCACCGCGGCTGCCACCGGAATCGTCGCTCCACTGATCGGCGCCTACCCGGGCCTCTCCCCCGAACTGCTGGTGCTGGCCACGGCATCGGGCGCGGTGATGCTGTCGCACGTCAACGACTCCGGATTCTGGCTGTTCAAGGAGTACTACCAGCTCTCGGTGGCCCAGACGTTCCGCACCTGGACGCTGATGCTCTCCCTGCAGTCGCTGCTCAGTCTCGGCGGAGTGCTCCTGCTCAGCACGTTCGTCGGGTCCTGAACGCCGCGCCCTGTTGGGACGACGCAGGCCGGGACGGCACAATCGAGCAGCGGCCGCGGTGGCCGCGTGAGGAAAGGTAAGAAGCAGTGGCCGACGAAGAGCAGTTGCCCCTGATCCCCGATCAACGGCGCGAGCTCCTGTTGAAGCATCTGCGGCGCGACGGAGTGCTCAGCGTGCAGCAGATCACCCAGCTCTTCGGCGTCTCCCACATGACCGTCCGCCGCGACATCGCCGAACTGGAGCGTCGGGGGCTGGTGTTCTCCGTGCCCGGCGGGGCCCGGATCGCCAGTCACCTCCAGAGCGAGCCCAGCTTCCAGGCCAAGTCGCTGATAGAGCAGCCCGAGAAGCAGGCCATGGCCACGGCCGCCGCCGAGCTGGTCCAGGAGGGCATGACTGTCTACCTCGACGCGGGTACGACGCTGCTGGCCATGGTGCCGTTGCTCGCGCGACACGAGTCACTGACGGTCGTCACCAACGACTTCACGACCGTCGACCGGCTGATGGGCTCGTCGCACCTCGACGTCATACACATCGGCGGCCAGGTGGACCCGTCCAACCGGTCGAGCGTGGGCCGGCTCGCGGCCACGACACTGCGGCAGCTCGCGCTCGACATCGCGTTCATCAGCACCAGTTCCTGGGACCTGCTGCGCGGGGTGACCACCCCTTCGGCGGCGAAGGTCGAGGTCAAACAGGCGGCGATGGAATGCACGGGGTCGAGCGTGCTGGTCGCGGGATCGTCGAAGTACGGGACGTTCGGCAAGTTCCGGGTGGCTCCGCTCAGCGCGTTCGACACCATCGTCACGGACGACGCCCTCGCGGAGGCCGCCGCCGAAGGGCTGCGTGCCGGCGGGGCGGACCTGCGACTGGCGGCCGTCTGAGTCCGCGATGCCGCCTTTGCCCTCCCATCAGGGACGGCAGAGGCGGCGTCGCGTTCAGATGGCGTCGGCGGCCGTTCCGGTGAGGCGAGCCGATTCGTCCCACAGCGTCCGTGCCGTGTCCGTGTCCTGAGCCCGGGCAGACATGTGTGCGGGACCGGGGCCTCCCCTTGTCCCGCCCAGCAGCCGGGGACCGTAGTAGCTTCCGCCGAGCGCCTCGGGCAGGGTGGCCGCGTACAGCGTCGGCAGGGCACCGGCGGAGGCCGGCTGCGTGTAGACGCGCGTCGCCCGCTCCAGCTTCGCCGCCCAGGTGCGTCCGGCCAGCCGCGGCCCCGCCTGCCCGAGCTCCGTCGCGGCCAGGCCCGGGTGGGCCGCCAGCGCGAGCACCTGCTTGCCGGCCCGGTCCGCCCGGCGCTGGAGTTCCGAGGTGAAGAGCAGGTTGGCGAGCTTGGACTGGGCGTAGGCGCGCCACTTGTCGTAGCCGCGCTCGGCGTTGAGGTTGCCGAAGTCGATACGGCCTATGCGGTGCGCCAGCGACGACACCGTCACGACCCGCGACATGCCTTCCGCCCCGAGGAGGGGCAGCAGGTGGTGCGTGAGAGCGAAATGGCCGAGGTGGTTGGTCCCGAACTGCATCTCGAATCCGTCGGCGGTGCGCAGCAGAGGCAGGGCCATCACTCCCGCGTTGTTGACGAGGAGATCGAGCCTGCCGTCGGTCTCCTTCGCGATGTGCCCGGCGGCCTCGGCCACGGAGGACAGGTCCGCCAGGTCGAGGCCGACGAGCCGGGTGTCCGACCCCGGCGCGGCGCGGCGTACGGCGTCCAGCGCGCGCCTGCCGCGCTCGGGATCGCGGCAGGCGAGGACCGTCCGGGCCCCGGAGCGGGCCAGTGCGAGTGCCGTCACCGCCCCGATCCCGCTGTTGGCCCCCGTGACCACCGCGGTGGTGCCGGAGAGGTCGGGCATGTCGTCGAGAGTCCATGAGTGCATGTGTCCCGCCTCCCCGGCGGGAGCGCCCGCACACGTCTTCAGCCACCGTCTTCCCGGGTGCCCGGCCCCGGTTCCCCGGCAGTCCGGGTGAGCGCGTCCTCGGTCACCCTCGTCCCGGGATGCCGAAGCGCGCACAGGTACGCGATACCGAGCGCGATGGCCATCCCGTAGAACACCCACTGGTTGGCTTCGGCGAAATCCAGCCTGATCGCGTCCATCGAGTCCCGCATCAGGGTGGCGATCCGTCCGTCGCCGGCCGGCTCCTGCGCGTCCGCGTTCCCTGTGACGGCCTCCGCGACCGATCTGGCGGCGTCGTTCGCCGTGCCTGCCGGCACTCCCTCGGACGTGAGGGTCTCCACGACCTTGTCGGTGGTGACGTGGGTGAGGACCGTACCGAAGACGGCGATCCCGATGCTGGCGGCGTAGTTGCGCACGGTCTGGGTGACGCCGGTGACCTCGCCGTACGACGCTCCGATCGACCGGTTGACAGCGTCGGTGGAGGCAGGGGCGAGGAGGAAGCCGATCCCTGCGCCGGCCAGTGCGGCGTACAACCACTGGTCGTGCATCGACAGGTCCGTCAGCTTGTTCGCCCACAGGGCGAACCCCACGGCGCCGAGCGCCGTACCGAGCTTCATCGCCGGACGGGCTCCGTGCCGGTCCAGGATCCGGCCGCCCCACTGGGACGCGATCCCGAAGCCGATGAAGAAGTACAGCAGGTACAGAGCGGCCTGGTTCGGGGAGGCGCTCAGCGAGACCTGTGCGTAGACGGAGGCGAAGAAGAACACGGGGACGAAGGCGAGCATCGCGAAGAAGAGGACCAGCATGTCGACGGTGAACGCCCTGTCGTGGAAGACCCGCAGCTTGATGAGCGGTTCCGCCACCCCGAGTTCGTAGCGGCAGAACACCGCCAGGACGACGAGCCCGCCCACGATGCACGCCCAGGTGGCGGCGCTGCTCCAGCCCCACGCGGACGCCTGCTGGAACCCGAGCACACTCAGACCCATGCCCACGGCCACCAGGACGGCACCGGGCACGTCGAGCTTCTCGCGCCGGCGGGCCTCGGGGATGTGGGCCATGGCGGCCAGGACCAGGGCGATGACGGCGATCGGCACGTTCACCCAGAAGATCGCCCGCCAGGTCCAGGCCGTCAGCCAGCCGCCGAGCAACGGCCCGACCGCGGTGAGCGCACCCGACAGGCCGAAGAACAGGGCCAGCGCACGGCCGCGCCTGTCCACCGGGAAGACGGCGATGACCACGGCGAGCGCGGCCGGGAACATCAGTGCCGCGCCGAGCCCTTGGGTGGCGCGGAAGACGATCAGCCAGGTCTGCGCGAGGTCACCGGTCGGAACGCAGCCGCACAGCACGGAGGAGACGACGAACAGGAGGGTCCCGATCAGCATCACCCGGCGGTGCCCGATGATGTCCGACAGCCGCCCGCCGAGCGCGAAGAAGGCGGCGAGCGCGAGCAGGTACGCGTTGACGACCCACTGCATCCCGGACGACGAGAGGCCCAGTTCGTCGATGATGCTCGGAGCGGCGATGGAGACGATCGTCTGGTCGATGAACGTCATCGACACGGCGAAGAGCATCGCCGCGAGGGACAACGTCTGGTTGGCGGCGCCCCGTCCGGCTTGAGGGTCGGCCGCGCCGGAGCCGGGGCCCGGAGGGACCCTGTTGGTGCGCATGGTCCGAGTGTGAACCGAATGGGAATCACGCGCACATCAAGGTCCCGCCCGTCGTACGGCGGATGGCGGTGCTTCAGCTCTTCCCGAGCGGTGCTCCGGACCGGTGCTTCAGCGCTTCCTGAGGAGCAGCCCCGCCGCGACGAGCCCCGCCAGGCCTACATCCGTGTCGGTGTACTCGCCGCCGAGGAGATGGTCCACGTACGCGTCCTGCGCCAGGGTGAGCGGCTCGACGAACTCCTCCGCGTCAGGAGTGGGTTCAGCGACCTTGCGGCAGTCCCTGGCCAGTACCGCGTACCTCTCGTGGGTCGCGTAGGACGCCAGGTACGTCCTCATGACGACTTCGGCCGTCCCTGCCCGGTATCCGGTCTCCTCCAGGAGCTCCCGTGCCGCCGCGTGCAACACGTCCTCGCCGGGCTCGATCATGCCGCCGGGGAGCTCCGCCAGCACCTTGCCGGGGCCCGGGCGGTACTGACGCACGAGGATGCCCCGGCCGTCCTCCGTGAACGCGACGAGGGCCACCGTCGGCGAGCCGTGCAGGATGTCCCAGTCGGACTCCTTGCCGTCGGGCTGCACATAGGTGCGGCATCGCACCGTCAGATAGCCGGCGGGCTCCGGGCGCTCGCTCTTCAGCGTCCACGTCATCGATTCACGACTTTCCGTCACGAACCGGATCATGTCCAACCCCCAGCATGACAAACGGTCCGGGTGAGCTGCGTCGCGCCCGGGCCGCCGCCGTCAGCCCGGGGAGACAACCGGATCGGTCCCGTCCAGCGGAGCGGTTTCGTATGCGGCGGGGGCGCGGTGCAGGGCCAGCATGGCCTGATCGTCCTGGGGCCGGCCGCCGACGTGACGCCGGACGTCCTGGATCAGCATGTCCAGGATCTGCCCCGGCGCGAGGCGGGCGCCGGATCTCCCACGCCTGACGAGCACGAGCGGCAGACGGGCGACGGGGTCGTAGAAGCGTCCGGTGGCGTCGCGGGACTCGGTGATGCCGTCGGTGTAGCAGAGCAGCGTCGAGCCGACCGGGAAGGGGAAGCTGTCGACCGGGGAGGACCACGCGCCCAGGTCGCTCATGCCCAGCGGGGGCGCTTCCTCGGACGCCTCGAGGAGCGTGGCACGGCCGTGCGCGTCCATCAGCACCGGGGGCGGATGACCGCGGTTGACCAGGCGTACGGTCTCCAGGTCCGTGGAGAACTCCGCGATGAGAGCTGTCGTGAAACCCTCCTCCTGCTGCTGGCCGCCGCGCCGGCCTCCCTCTCGCAGGAGGGCGCGCTCCAGCCGGGTCACCAGCTGCGGAAGGTCCTCGGACTCGTCCGCGGCGTACCGGAAGGCGCCGAGGTCGGCGCTGACCGCGCTGACCGCGCCGAGCCCCTTCCCCCGCACGTCACCGACCATGACCCGGATTCCGTACGGGGTGCTCTGCACCACGTAGAGGTCTCCGCCGATCAGGGCCTCGCTCTCGGCGGGCACGTACCGCGCCTCGATGTGCAGATCCCCCAGGCGGGACGGGGGCCTGGGCAGTACGGCCCGCTGGGCGACGGCCGCGACGTGCTGGGCGCGCCGGGCACGGGCGTCCTGCCTGCGCAGCGTGCGGTGGATCAGGACGGCGAGCGCGGTGACGGCCGCCAGGGTGATCTGGTTGGCCACGCCCGCGCGCCAGCCGAAGGTACCGTCGAGCCGCGCGAGAAACGCGTGGACGACCATCGCCGTGAGGCCTACGCCGATGATCCCGCGAACGCCGAACAGCGGTGCGGCGGCGACGGGTGCCGCCATGAGAAGCGGTGCGGACGTCACATCGTGCGGGGTCACCATGTCGACCACCACGGCCAGCACGATGAGGCCTACGGGGATCCACTGGGTTCTCAGCAGTTGCGGCACTCCCCCACGCTGCCCGTAAGCACGGCCCTCCGCACCCCGGGCGGACCGGATCCGACGCACATGGTGCGGCTCCTGACGGGCACGAGCCTCTTGTGGTCACGGGACGAGCCGGTGCTCCACCCCATGTGATGATCTTCGGCTCGGCTCGCAACCCTCCGCGGAGCAATCGCGTGTATTCCGCATGTAAGTGCTCGTACGGAGCAGCCGGTCCTCATCACAGGGGAACTCATGCGCCTTCAGAAGACTTCCGTCGTCATCGCCGCCGCTGCCCTGGCGACCCTCTCCCTCACCGCCTGCAACGGCGACGTCGGCAGCGGCACCGGCGCGGCGGCGTCCGCGTCGGTGGAAGCGTCATCCGGCACCAGCGGCTCCGGGGGCCCGAGCGGTTCCAGCAGTCCGGACGCCGAGGAAGGTTCCGGAGGAGGGGACACCCAGGCCTCGGCATCCGCCACCGCGTCCGCGTCGGACTCCTCGTCCGGTTCCTCGTCCGGTTCCTCGTCCGGCGACACCTGCCGGACCTCGAACCTCGCCTTCAGCAGTTCGGGCGGCATGGCGGAGGGCGAGGTACTGATCAATCTGGAGAACACCGGATCCGCGTCCTGCTCGATGCGTGGGTTCCCCGGCCTCGACCTCAAGGGCAAGGACGGGACCGTGAGCGCCGAGCGCAGCAGCGGCCGGTCGGCCCCGACGGTCACGCTGGCGCCCGGAGAGGGCACCAACTTCTCCCTGCACTTCCCGCCGAACACCAGCGGCGGCTCGGGCGTCACGTTCACCTCGGCTCTCGTGACACCGCCGAACGAGACCCACTCGCACCGCGTGTCCCTCTCCGTCAACATCTCCGCGGACTCCGGCTCCACTGCCCGCATCACGGTGGACCCGGTCGGCTCGGGCAAGTAGGGTCGTTCGTTCGGATCAGGCTGGACCAGGAGCGGGCCACGCGAGCCCAGCCTGATCCGAACGAGAGGCCGGCCAAGGTCGGCCCGGACATCGATCTGTGGTGAGGAGACCGGACATGGCGGGAGACGACGACATCTCCGGGTGACACCCGGATGTGTTCGGCCGTCGGCCGGTGCGTGACAGCACCGCTGCCGGGAGGCCCTGAGTCGCCCTGTTCCCCCATGCCCGCACCGGGCGGAAATCCGTCTGCCCGCATGCCACGCGAGGTCATTCCCATGTCCGACGTCTCCACAGCCCTGCTCGCACGCGACATCGTCCGGTCCTTCGGCACCGGGCGCGTCGTCGACGGCTTCTCCCTCACCGCGTCCCCCGGCCACCGCATCGGGCTGATCGGAGAGAACGGCGTCGGCAAGTCGACGCTGCTCCGCCTGCTCGCCGGCGCCGACGAACCCGACGCGGGCAGCATCATCCGCCCCGCCGACCTGGCTTTCCTGCACCAGGAGATGCCGTTCGACGCCGGGGCGACGATCGCCGACGTGCTGGACGACGCGCTGAGCGAGGTCCGTGACGATCTCGCCGAACTGGAGCGGCTCTCCAGGCAGTTCGCCCGCGTCGACGAGGGCTCCTCCGGCTACGCCGCACTGCTCGACGCCTACGGCAGGCGACTGGAGCGTGCCCAGGAAGAGGAAGCCTGGGACGCCGACCGCCGAGCCAGGATCACGCTCGAAGGCCTCGGCCTCGGCGGGATCCCGCGGGGCCGGGAGCTCGGCTCCCTGTCCGGCGGGCAGCGCGGGCGCCTGGCCCTGGCCTCACTCCTGGTCCGGAGGCCTTCGGCGCTGTTGCTGGACGAGCCGACCAACCATCTCGACGACAGTGCCGCCGCGTTCCTCGAGGAGCAGTTGCGCGGCCTGCCCGGTGCCGTCGTCGTGGCGAGCCATGACCGGGCCTTCCTCGATGCCGTGTGCACGGATCTGATCGACCTCGACCCGGCCATGGAGGGACCGGTGCGCTACGGCGGCAATTACACGGCCTACCTGGCCGAGAAGCGCGCCGAACGAGAGCGCTGGGAACGGCGCTACACCGAGGAGCAGGAGGAGTTGGAGGCCCTGCACCGGTCCATCGGCACCACCACGCATCGGGTCGCCCCGGACCGCGGGCCGCGCGACAACGAGAAGATGGGCTACGGGGTCCGGTCCAACCGGGTGCAGAGTCAGATCTCACGGCGGGTGCGCAACGCCGCTCGCAGGCTGGACGAAGTGGAACGGCACCGGGTCGCCGAGCCGCCTCGGCCGCTGCGGTTCCGCCGTACCGTGCTCGCCGGACCGACGGCGGACGGAACCCTCGTCTCCCTGCGCGACGTGCGGGTGCCAGGACGCCTCGCTGTCGACCGCCTGGACGTGTCGGCGACCGAGCGTCTGCTCGTGACGGGTGACAACGGGGCGGGGAAGTCGACGCTGCTGGGCGTGCTCGCCGGGCATCTCCGGGCGGACGGCGACGTACGGCGAAAGGGCGGGCTCTCGGTGGGACTGCTGGCCCAGGACACCGTCTTCGACCGGCCGGACCGCACCGTCCGGGACACCTACGCACAGGCGCTCGGCGGCGAGCGCGCGGAAGCCGTACCGCTGAGTTCGCTCGGCCTGATGAGCGAAGCGGACCTGGGCAAGCAGGTCGGGCGCCTGTCCGTGGGTCAGCGACGTCGGCTCGCGCTGGCCCTCCTGGTGGCACACCCACCCGAGCTGCTGCTGCTCGACGAGCCCACGAACCACCTGTCCCCCAGGCTCTGCGACGAGTTGGAGGCCGCCATGGGCGCGGGCCCCGGAGCGATCGTCGTGGCCGGTCACGACCGCTGGTTGCGGAGGCGATGGCAGGGGCGTGAACTGCGCCTGTAGCCGTGGCCGGCAGGGGCTTCCGGAAGGGATCTCCGTACGGACGCATCCTGGACATCTTGTCCACATAGCGAGACTCGCTTGCGGAGGCCCACGCCTGCGGCGTCTCATCGCGCCTGTGCAAACCGAACAGATAGCCCCTGATCAACCGGCCTCCGACAACAAGGCGGCGCGGCGCGCCGTCACGGTGTTCCCCGTCCTCGTGCTCATGGCGGGCGTAGCCGGTCTCGTCACCCCCGGCACGTTCGACGGCTGGACGGAATCGGTTCCGTACCTGCTGGGGATCGTCATGTTCTGCATGGGACTGACGATGACCCCGCTCGACTTCAGGGGCGTGGCGAAGCGTCCGTGGGCCGTGGCGATCGGCCTGGTCGCGCACTACGTGATCATGCCGGGGCTCGGTTGGGCCATCGCACACCTGCTCGGACTTCCGCCTCAGCTGGCGGCCGGACTCATCCTGGTCGGCTGCGCACCGAGCGGCACGGCGTCGAACGTGGTGACCTTCCTGGCCCGCGGTGACGTGGCGCTGTCGGTCTCCGTCGCCACCGTCTCCACGCTGGTCGCCCCACTGGTGACGCCGCCGCTCACCCTGCTGCTGGCGGGCGCTTACCTGCCGGTGGACGCGGGATCGATGATCACGGACATCCTCAAGACCGTGCTGCTTCCGGTCCTCGGCGGTCTCGTCGTGCGGCTGGTCGCGGGGAAGCTGGTCGACCGGGTACTGGGCCTCATGCCCTGGCTGTCGTCCCTGGCGATCGCCGCGATCGTCTGCGCCGTGGTCGCGGGCAGCGCCAGTGCGATCAAGTCGGCCGCCGTGACCGTTCTCATCGCCGTCGTGCTGCACAACGGCCTCGGACTCGCGCTCGGATACGGCGCGGGCAAGATCTCAGGACTCGGCCGGCCCGCCAGCCGCGCCATGGCCTTCGAGGTCGGCATGCAGAACTCGGGGCTCGCCGCCTCGCTGGCGACCGCTCACTTCAGCCCGCTGGCCGCCCTGCCGGCCGCGGTGTTCTCCGTGTGGCACAACATTTCCGGCGCCCTGGTCGCCGCCTGGATGTCCCACCGGTCACGGCGTGACGAGGCGGCCCTCGCGGTCGCCGGTCCGGCGCCGAAGGCCGCGACCGCAGAGGAATCCTGACCGGCGGGTCCGACCCGGCGGTTCCACGACTCGAAGGCGTTCGTCCGGGGTTTCCGGACGGACGCCTCGTGCGTCCCCGAGCGGACCTCCCGATGCGACTGCACGCGAGCCGGGCCGGGCAGCTTCCAGGTGGGGCTCATGCGGGGTCGGCGGCCATGCTCTCGATCAGGCTCTTGGGCCGCAGGTCGGTCCAGTTCTGTTCCACGTGGTCGAGGCAGGCCTGGCGCGTGTCCTCCTGGTGGGCCACGGTCCAGCCGGTTGGCACCTCGGCGAAAGCGGGCCACAGCGAGTGCTGCCCCTCGTCGTTGACGAGCACCAGATAGGTGCCGTTCTCGTCCTCGAAGGGATTGGTCACCGATACTCCTCGAACTTAGGTAAGGCTACCTTGACTTAATGTGGCCACCATACCCGGGCCTTCTCGGTTGACGCGTCAAACACCACAACTCCCCTACGTCTCGGCGGCACTGCTGACAGGAAGCCGTCGACGACGAGCCGATGAGCGCCCCCACAGGCCGCGCCGGTGCCGGCCGAGGGGGCCCACCGGTGATGCGGTCCGCCACGAACGGGAAGGCCGGACAGCGCTGCGCCTACGCCGCGAGGCTCCCCAGGACGGACAGTCACACCCCGCCGTCGCGAGGGTGACCTCGCGTCAGCATCCGCACTTCCGCGCTCGGGTCCGGGGACCCCGGACCCGTCCGGCGGCACGGGCGCCGATACGCCCGCTCCGGTGGTCCGGCCCGAACGCGGGACATAGAATTGCTTTGGCATCCTTGTTCTCGTAGCCCCTTCGATCGACGGACTCGGACAAGATGCAGGGTCGGCCGGACTCCTGATCGACGGTCCGGCAGGGTGCAGGACACCCCCACGCCATGACTGCCAGGCTCCAGGCCGCGGAGAAGCTCATGAATGTCATAGCCGAGCCGACGAAACTCCCCCTCGTGTATGTGCGCGGATTCGCCGGTGATACTTCAGGAATCAACAGCGTTGTAGAAGACCCCTTTTACGGCTTCAACGAAGGTTCCACGCACGTACGGGTAGGGGCCGACAACCAGCCGAGCTTTCACCAGTTCGAAAGCCCACTGCTACGCCTTCACCTCGACGAGGGATACAAGATTCTCGTCGAAGGAGGACAGGGCTCCTACCTGCAGAACCATGACCGCATTCCCCCCGACAGCGTCTGGATACACCGCTTCTACGATCCCTCCGCGACCACGTGGAGCGGCGAAGCCTCGGAGTTCCGGCTGGAGGACGCGGCGTCCGACCTCCTGCGCCTGATCGACACCCTCAAGGCCAAGAGCGGAGCTCCGCGCGTACACCTCGTCGCTCATTCCATGGGAGGGCTGATCTGCCGCTGCCTCGTACAGAAGGTCCTGCCCGACCTCGGACGCGATCCGGCGGATTGCGTCGACAAGCTGTTCACGTACGGCACTCCGCACGGCGGCATCGCCTTCGACGTCGGGTTCGGGCTGCTGGAGAAGGTCCGCGACGCCGTCGGAATCAACGGCGCGGACATCTTCGGCCCCCGCCGGATGTACGAATACCTGACACCCGCGGCAGACACGCAACCGGACGGTCCGCCCGACTCCTGGAACGCGCGCGAGATGCCGGACGGCAGCGGTTCCTTCCCCAAGGACCGTGTCTTCTGCCTCGTGGGCACGAATCCACATGACTACGAGGTCGCCCACGGCCTTTCCGCGGCCACCGTGGGAGCCCGGAGCGACGGCTTGGTGCAGATCGAGAACGCCCGCGTACCCGGGGCGCACACGGCCTTCGTGCACCGCAGCCACAGCGGACGCTACGGCCTGGTCAACTCGGAGGAGGGGTACCAGAATCTGCGCCGGTTCCTCTTCGGCGACCAGAAGGTGGAGGCTTCACTCACCGGCCACCGGCTCCCCCCGGCTGAGGACGGTGTCGCCTGGCAGGCGGAAGTGCGGCTGTCCGTGCGCGGTCTGCCTATCGTCATGCACGAACGGCTGGCGTCCCATTGGTGCCCGATCCAGTTGCCGGGTCAGCCGTCCCAGGCGTCTGAGCAAGAGGCGGCCGGCGAGGACTCCGACGGCGCCGTCGCCCTGACGACCGCCTTTCTCGGCAGTGCCCTGGCACGACCGTCCGGAAGCCCCGCCATGCGCTACGCCCTTCATCTGCGCATACTCACGATTCGGGAGCGCCGCGGAATTCTTCTGTTCAACGACCACCTGGAACAGGCCGCCGACTTCGACGACATACTCATCGTGGACATCGGCACGAGAGAGTCCGGTCCCGGGATCTGGGCCGCGTGGAATTCCACCATCCCGGGCGCCATCAGGGACCTCGATCTCAGCGGCGATCCGCTGAGCGACGAGGACCCCCGGGGCGGGATGTGGATCGCCCACATCCCGGTCCCACAGAGCGCCTGGCCGATTCTCGGCGAGGGTGCGAATGTCCGGCTGTCTGTTTCCCCGTGGAGCTGAATCTCCCTTCCGAGTTGCATCAACCCCGGCAGCACAGAGAGGGCGACACCATGCACCAGTCCGTTCGCGACCAATGGATCTCGTTCAACGACCCGCTCGAGGGTCGTGTCGACTTCATGTACCTCGACCAGAAGGGGTGGGTGAGCACGGGCATCGGAAACAAGATCGATCAGACGGCCGCACCGAACTCCGCCCCGAGTGCGGCGGAGCGATCCGCCTCCCTGGCTCTGGCCGGTGAACTGCTGTGGCTGGACGCCGGCGGCTCGCAGGTAACGGCGGACCTCGTCGCCGCCGAGTGGGACAAGGTCAAAGGGCGTCTCGACCTCGCCTCTCTGGGGCACAACGCCTTCAAGCCACCCTTCACCTCACTCCACGTGGACGACGACGAGATCAATCGCCATGTGTTCGCCAAGCTCGACCAGATGGAACTGTTCCTCACCGGTCGCCCTGAGTTCACGGACTTCGGCTCCTGGCCCGCCAACGCGCAGCTCGCGACCCTGAGCATGTGCTGGGCGCTGGGGCCCGCATT
Organism: Streptomyces sp. NPDC060209; assembly: GCF_042728155.1. NCBI lineage: Bacteria > Bacillati > Actinomycetota > Actinomycetes > Kitasatosporales > Streptomycetaceae > Streptomyces > Streptomyces sp. NPDC060209. The sequence continues at coordinate 50,987 of NZ_JBHWZS010000011.1, read as the reverse complement.
CAGATTCCCCAAACTCCAGGGCCACGTGTCCGTGCGCAACTGGCAGGGCGCGGCCGACGAATGCCACTTCACTCCGGACGAAGGAACCATCAGGATCCGGAACAAGCTCGACCGGGCGCACTTCCTGCTGGCACAGACCGTCGAGGGCCAGGGGCTGCCCGCCGAACAGCTGGCACTCGACCTGTCCGACGTGTTCGGGGTGCAGGGAGCACTGCTCGCTCTCGGATACCACCCCGGTCGCCAGGACGGCGGGGACGGGCCACTCACCCAGGCGGCGGTCAGCGCGTTCCAGAGCGACAACGGACTCGACCCGAACGGCGCGTTCAACGACCCGGCCACCATCGGCGTCCTGGCCGCACGGCTGTCCGAGGCGGGCTTCACGGTCGTAGGGGTCTGACGGGGGTCTGACGGGAGCGGAACCCGCGGAGAGGGACGTCCGGCGGAAACACCAGGTGCAACACTGCCTGGTCTTCCCGCCGGACGTCCCTGGTCTCCCTGCCGGACGACCTGCCGGACGACGTGGTTCACCCGACACCGGGCATCACGGCGGCCAGGTGCTCGCGTGTGCCTCGGCGAAGGTCCGACATTTCGAGGCCTCTGGGGTCGACCTTGCCGGGCTGCCATTCCCGGTGGCCGATCACGCTGCGTTCGCTCCAGCCGTGTGCCCGGCAGATGGCGGCGGCCACCTTCTCGATGGCCTCCACCTGCGCCTTCGGCCACGGGTCGTGGCCGTCGCCGAGGTTCACGCATTCGAAGCCGTAGAAGCGCGCGTTGCCGTCCGTGTCGGCCGAGTTGTCCGGCGGCAGGGCGGTCTCGGCGATCACCGCGCGCAGGACGTCGCCGTCTCCGGCGCCCGCGTGGTTGGCACGGCCGTAGCCGACCAGATGGACGGTGCCGTCCTTCGCGATGACCCCGTGGCACAGAGGGCCGGGCAGGGCGGAGTGGCCCTTGCGGCACAGCTCCACGCTGCTCGTCGTCCCGGAGGTCACCGTGTGGTGGATCATCACTCCGTGCACAGGGCCCCAAGCCCCCTTGTGATTACGGTTGTGGGTTCGCCACGACCCGTGCTCGACCACGGTGAGCCCTCCGGAGCGCAGCGCGGACAGGAACCGGTCTGCTGAGAGTGGGGTGGCCATGGTTCTCCTCGGAAGATATCGATCGAACCGGCCGCTGCCCCCGAGTCCGACGGCCGCTGTCCTACCAGTCTTCCCGGCGGTGCGTGACGCCCGCGTGACTGCCGCGTGACAGGCGAAGCGACGTCCGAGGCCGATCGCGAAGGGGCATCAGGCCGCGCCTTCGCCCTCCGGGGCGGCTGTAAGGGTGACCGGCCGAGCGTGGCCCGCCACCAGCCGGCAGAGCCGGTCGGTCGGCTCGAGGCCCAGCTCCGCATGGAGCCGGCGGGCGTAGCGGGTGAACGCGTGCAGGGCCTCGGACGGGTTGCCGTCCGAGAGGTGGGCCCGGACCAGACAGGTCTGGCCGCTCTCGCGCAGGGGCTCGGCGTGCACCGCGGCCTGTGCGGCCGCGACCGCCTCCGCGTACCGCTGTGCCGCGCTCAGCCGCCCCGCCAGGGTCTCCAGGGCATGGAGCCGCAACTGCCGCCACTCCTCGGCCTCCGACAGCGCCCAGTCGTCGTACCAGCCGGGGAGCAGATCGGCGGAGAGCACCCGTACCGCCTCCAGAGGGGCGCCGGGAAGGGGGCCCGCCCCGTCCGGTCGGAGGAGGGACTGTGCCGTCAGGCGCGCATGGTGCAGGTCGACGGTGGTTCCACGGGCCAGACGCACCTCGGCCGGGTTTATCTCCAGGGCCTGTCGGCCCTCGCGGTGCAGACGTGCCAGGGCCGCGCGCAGATCGGCGTGTGCGCGCCTCTCGGATGCCTCGGGCCACAGGGTGCCGGCGATCAGGGGCCTGGGCACCGCCGCCCGGCAGCGCAGGGCGACGAATGCCAGGACCCGTTCCGATCCCCCGGGAACGGTCACCGGTTCGTCACCCACCCATAGCCCGAAGCCGCCCAGGACTCCGATGCGTACTCCGGGCGGGTCGGCGCTCACGGGAGGCCGAGGGCCTGTCGGATCCGGGTCCTGCGCCGGCATCGGCCGGGCGTGCCCCGCGTCGTGTCTCCTGGGCCCGTCGTCCATGTTCATGTCCTTTGCCGCCTGTCGTCCCGACATCCGGGGCAGGGCCGTGGCGACGGACGGTGGCGTCGGGGTGCCTCCTGTCACCAGCCCGGTTTCGCGACCTTGCCGTAGGCCCAGCGGGGCCCGTTGGACATCTCGAAGTGCAGGTGCGGGCCCGTGGAGTTACCTGTGGTGCCGACCTTGCCGAGTCGCTGTCCGGCCTTGACTGCCTGGCCCTGCTTGACCTGCCGTGCCGAGAGGTGGCAGTACGTGTACACATGGCCGTTGTCCGCGTGCAGGCCGATCCACTGGCCGTACGCGCCGCCGCCGCCGTTCGACCATTCGATGGTCCCACCGCGTACGGCCACCACGGGGGTGCCGGACGGTGCCGCGAAGTCCTGACCGGTGTGCCGGCCGATCCCGTCCGGCTTCCAGGCGTACGGGCCGGGCTTGCGGAATTCGAACGTCACAGGGTGGCCGGGCACGGGTGAGGCCACTCGGCCACCGTGCGCGGCCGCGGGCTTGCCCTTCGCTGCCGCCTTCCCACAGTCCACCTCGAAGTGCTGACGACGGCCGAGCGCCGTGAGGGAGCGGCAGCCGGGGACGCCGTCGGCGTCGGCTCCTTTGAAGCCCTGCGCGATCTGTTCCGCACGGTATGCGGCCTTGGTCTGCTCGCCGAACCGGCCGGTGGCGCCGTCGGGAATCTTGTGGCCCCGGGCGATCAGAGCACGCTGGACGGTACGGACGTCGTCATTGGTCTTGCCGAACCGGATGTTGACCAAATCAACCATGATGGGCTCCTGGTAGCCGCAGTGTCGCCGGCCCCTTGTCGCCGCTCCGGTCTGGTGAGCCGTCACTCGGAGGCCGGCCAGGAGGAAGAGGGGGACGGCCAGGAGCTCCGAAGAGCGTTCGCTGACGCTGCCTCAACCCGTCATCGACGCGCCGACGCGGGCACTTGACGAGTGAATACGCCGACGAAATCGGTTCATTTCGACTATAAGCCCGCCGGTGACGACCGGCCACTATGGTCAGGAACACCCATCCATGCACGGCCGGAATCCCCGCTATTGCCCCGCACCGCTGCGGTGGAACGATTAACAATTACCGACCACCGGCAATCGATGAATCCCCAACATCTCGAATTTGGGGCTTCATTCGGCCGCTGCCCGTCGGCGACAGGCCTTCCGGACGGCACTCGATTCGTCCCGCCCGATCCGGTCGCGACGACCCCGTCGGCGTCATAGGCTTGCAGGGCTTGACTGACGAAGTTTCAGTGCGTGAGGAATCGGATGGGGCCGAGCTCCCGCAATGGCAACTCATCAGAATTGCGGATATTCTTGACAGGCTGGCGCATTTCTCCCGTCGCATGAACGATCAGGTCGAGGAAGAGCCGTGGCGCCGACACTCGAATCTGCATACCCAGGGTGCGTCGACGTGCCATGCACGCGGACATGCACCTGGTACGGGTGCGTCATCCGGCGCCCCGTCCACGGAGGACGGAGAGCCGTGCGGCACCTCTCGCGTCCGTGACCCGCATCGCGTCCATGACCCGAACTGGAGGTCCGATGTCAGCCATCGACGAGAAGTGGGCACAGATCCAGTGGATCGGTTCCCCGGTGGACGGGGGCGCGGGCAGCGAGGACGGGGCGAACCCCGACGGGCGCGGCCGGTCACGCGACTACGAGCACGGGTCGATCCCCTGGTCGGCTCAGACCGGCGCGCACGAGATCCACGGCGACATGACGGCAGGCGACATGACGGCAAGGGGGCCGTAGCCCACGAGTCCGTCCCCTTCGACTGATACGCATCGTCGGCCGGCACTCCCCGGGCCGATCCCGTGCCAGGAGACAGTCATGTTCCACATCGGCAAGCACCTCCTCCTCCTGAGACTGTGGAGGGAGGTACTGCTGGCGCATCACGGCGGAGGCCATCAGGGCGGCGGAGGCGGTTCGGACAGGGGCGGGGGACGGTTCGGCTCCGGCCGGGAGGGCGGCAGGCGCCCGGACCGGGGCGGCGGCCCGGAGGGACGGGGGGACGGCGGCCGTCCCGGGCACCACGACGGCGACGGCTTCCGCCCGGAGGGCGACGGGGACCGTGAGAGGGAGGGCCGGCACCGGCCCGACGGCGGTGGCTTCCGCCCGGACCGGGACCGCCCTCACCGCCCTGACCACGAGGACGACCGGCCCGCCCCCCACCGCCCCGAGCAGGAGGACGAAGGGGCTCTCCAGGGGCCGTTCCGGGTACGCAGACCGGAGGACATGCTGGTCGTCGACATCAGCCTGGTGAACCTCCGCCACGACGGCCGGCAACTCGTGCGCCAGGCACCCGGCCCCGCGCAGATCCTGGTGACGCTGCCGCCCCAGCACGTCGCCGAAGGCGTCCTCCCCGCGCTCCCCCTCACCGCGGATCCAGTCGTACCGGCGTTCTCGGCACGGCCCTCCACCCTTGCCTTCTCCTTGCCGGACGACATGGAGGGGGTCGGCCTCACCCTCGCCTCGCTGCTCGACTGGACCCAGCTGATCCTGCAGCCGGTGCCTGTCGTCGGGTCCCCCGACCCGGGTGACGGGTTCGTCTTCGGAGGGGTCCGGAAGACCGCCGTAGAGTTCCCCATGCGGCTGCTGCTCACCTACGACGACTCCCTCACCAACCACTGGGAGCATCTGACCGATCCATTCGTCTCCGACGGCCGCTCCGAGCTGTGGCACACAAGCCTGCTCGGCGCCGAGGGCAGCGGAGAAGCTCTGCTGCGGGCCGTCGCGACGGCGGCGGACCGAGGGGAACTGCCCGCCGGGCTGCCGCTGCTTCAGGAACACCTGAACGGCATCGTCGTCCAGACCAGCAGGCATGAGGTGTTCGACAAGAACGGGCTGCCCATCGAGATCCTCAGCGAGCCGCTCCACGCCGAGCAGTTCAGACTCACACCGCTCGGCGCCTCCGCCCATCTGCACGGCAGCTGGGAGCTTCCCGACCGGTCACTCCAGCAGTTCACGGAAGCCGGTCAGACACCGCCCCTGGCCTCCTACGACCACATCACGGGCCTGGGCCGTGACCAGTACCTGCGGACGGCGAGCCGGTACTTCTGCCACACCGGCCACAAAGCGCTGTGGGTCGTCGAAACCCGACGGGTCTTCACCGCCGCACCGGACGGCACCGTCGTCGCCGGCCTCGCGACGGAGCAGCACGCGGAGTTCCCGCAGCCCGACATCAGCTACGGCCCCGGCACGGGGTACGTGCACCAGGGGCGCGAGATGCCCTTGCGCTCACTGCACATCAACGAGCGTGTCTCCCCGCTGCTCAAGCCCGGCGCGGCGACGGGTCCCTTCTGGGCCGCCCTCGCGGGAGCGGACGCGGACTATCTGCTGCCGGTGACGGGGACCGACCAGGAGGGGCGGCAGGTCAGCTTCCGTATGCCTCTGCTCCTCGTCCCGGGGAAGAACGCCGCCGACGGTTCGGTCGAGGGCATGTTCCCTCATGTCGCGGACAAGCCGGTGGCCTTCGCCTCGGACGATCCGCATGCTCTCGCCGCACTGGACGGACAGGAGATGGCGATCGCGGAACCGTTGCCGGCCGTGCCCGCCGGCACCTGCCATCCGGTGACGACACTGCGTTTCGACGTGAAGCACATCGTGAGCGGCGGAGACCATCCCCTGGACGCGGTGCTGTTCGTGGCCGGTGCCGAGGTGCGCGAACCCGCGGTCGAGGCTTTCGCTCCGGGCGGCGGGCGCGTACAGGTGCGCATGAACGCCGGCTACCTGGACCGGGGGTTCACCGACAACCCCTCGGGCGCCTACCTGACCATGAACACTCCGGTACAGCTGCTGCTCAAGGCGGAGCAGGCCGGCGGGCTCGCCAGCCCCAATGCCAGCGTCTCCGAGATCACCGGCCGCGCGGGGGTGCTGCCGGAAGCCTTCGCGAAGAGCCCCGTCGCCGGCGCCGCCGCGGCCGTGCCCAAGGCCGACATCGAGAAGGCGTTCGGCATCGGAAAGCTTCTCGGCATCGTCAGCCTGACCGACATCCTGGGCGACATCCAGGAGTCGGCGGTCACCGAGCTCGCGCAGCTCTCCGAGAGCAAGATCGAACAGATCCTCAAGGACAACGATCCCCGGTCCCTGCTGCCCGTCCCCCTCCTGCGCGTCACCGAACTGCTCGACGGAGCGGGCAAGGAACTGCGCTACGTGTGGAAACCTCCGCTCAAGAGTTCCGGCATGCTCGACCTGGCGGGCGCCTCACTCGTCCTGGACGCCCGGACGACCCGCTCCCCCGACGGCCTGGAGAAGTCCTCCGTCAGTGGTGCGCTCACGGGCCTCACACTGAAGTTCGCGGGTCTGGCGCAGGTGAAGATCAGCCGCCTGGCCTTCACCTCCCGCCCTGGAAGCAGTCCCGAGGTGGACGCCTCCGGGCTGGAGCTCGTGTTCGAGGGCGCGCTGTCGTTCATCAACAATCTGCGGAGTCTGCTGCCTGCCGACGGTTTCGGCAAAGGCGCGTACATCGACATCGACCCGGCCGGAATCAGCGCCGGCTACACCCTCGCGGTACCCAGCATCGGGGTCGGCGTCTTCAGCCTGCAGAACCTCTCCCTGTCCGCCGGGCTGACGATCCCGTTCGAGGCCTCGCCCATCCGCTTCAGGTTCGCGATCTGTGAGCGTCAGAACCCGTTCAACGTCAGCGTCTCCTTGTTCGGCGGCGGCGGATTCTTCGCCATGGAGGTCTCGTCCAGGGGCATCGAAGTCATCGAGGGGGCACTCGAATTCGGAGGGACCGCAGCACTGAACCTGGGCATCGCCACCGGCGGGGTCTCGATCATGGCAGGCGTCTACTTCAAGCTCGACAACTCCGTGCCGGGATCCCAGAACATCACGCTGAGCGGCTACCTGCGCTGCAACGGCTATCTGTCGGTGCTCGGCATCGTCACCGTCTCCGTCGAGTTCTATCTGGAGCTCAGCTACCAGAAGTCGGGCGGCGAATCGGTGATCCGCGGCAGAGGCACCCTTTCGGTGAGCGTACGGATCGCCTTCTTCAGCAAGACCGTCTCGCTCACCCTGGAGCGCAGCTTCGCCGGCGCGCCCGGCGACCCCACCTTCGCCCAGTGCGTGGAGCCGGAGGACTGGGACACCTACTGCCTGGCCTTCGCGGCCTGAGCCGGCCCCGGCCACAAAGGAGACATCCAGCCATGCCCCTCCAACAGCGGATCCACTGGACCGTCCTCCCCGCCGGCTTCTCCACCGACGGGACGAAACTCCTCCTGTCGCTCTTCGTCGCCCCCCAGCTGTCCACCGGCGAGGACCCGCCTCCCGGCACCCGGGGCACGCTCGGCCCCTTCCCCGACTTCCTTCGCTGGCCCGATCAAGTGGCCTCGGCCACCTTCGCGTTCGCCACCACCGACGGCACCACGCCCCCGCAGGACTTCCCCGTCGGGCCGGTCACACCCACCGGTACGCCTCCCGACCCGGCCCTGTGGCAGCGTCTCTTCCGTACGGACACCGTGCTGGACTCCTTCGCGTTCGACCAGTACATGGGACGTGACGTGACCACCTGCCCCGGCCACGCCATGACGGAGAGTGCCCAGGACATCTATGCCAAGGCGGCCACCCGCTTCCCCGACCGCGCGCCGCTGCGGCGTGAGCTGGACGAGATGAGCGAGACGGGCGCGATGCCGGGCCTGGCGCCCTCGCCGGCGGAGGGAGTCGACACCTACCGGCAACTGCTCGGCTTCCACCACCCGCCCGCGTCCCGGCCCTCCCTCGGGCGCACCACGGAGAACAGCGATCCTCCGCTGGAAACACCCGTGCCCGACTTCCACAGCATGCTCACCTCTCTCAGCGACCACCCGGCCCTGCTGCGCCGCCTCGGACTGGTCCTGGACTTCGCCCTTCCGGCGGACGCCGTCCCGGATTCGGCGGGCAACCTCTTCCTCACCGTCAGGCCCACCTGGACGCCCCTCCTGGCTGGCGACGATCCGAACCTGAAGCCGAGCCACGACGTCACCCCGCACACCAGCTACGTGCTCGACCGGGCCAAGCAGGCGTTCGTCGCGGGAAGCCGGGGCGCCCAGCCGGCCGACCCGCTGGCTCCTCCGGCCCGGGGCCTGGTGCCGCTCCCCCAGGCGGAGTTCTCGATCGAGCAGGCCGATGCGGACGCGGCTCTCCTCCAACTGGACGCCGCCGGACCGGAATCCAAGGGCCTTCCCCTCGTGCGGACGGGTGGTCTCACCCTGGCACGCAAGGAGCGCATGGCCCACATCGCCGAAGACTTCCAGGCCGCCGCCGAACAGACGCACAAGGCCGACGAGCTCGTGGGGAACGCCGCCGCGGCCGAGCAGGTGAAGCTGTTCTCGGAGGACCTGGTGCGTGGACACCGGCTGGACGTCTGGGACGACAGCCGCAGGCAGTGGTTCTCGCTGCAGCAACGCGAAGTCGCCTACTGTCCGCCCGGTCTGCCGCAGGCCCCGCTGCTCTCCGCGTCCGACGAGGGGTTCTTCCAGGTGAGCATGGCCACCCGCCCGGAGACCGAGAAGCAGCTCTATCTGCACGACAACATCATCACCTGGGACGGCTGGTCGCTGGCCGCCTCACGACCGGGCAAGGTGCTGAGCGCCGACGAACGGGCCCCGGACCCCGAGGACGAAGCCACCCAGCCGCAGCGCATCGGCAACGCGGCCGCTCCGGGAGTCCCGCTGGAGATCAGGTCCGCCGCGCGACAGGGAACACTGCCCAGACTGCGGTTCGGCCAGTCCTACCGGATACGGGTACGGACCGTCGACCTGGCGGGCAACGGGCTCACTCCCGCGCAGGCCGACGCCCTGATGGCGGCTGAACCCGAAAGAGCCGACCTGGCGCTCCCCGCCGCGGGACCCCAGACCTTCCGCCGTTTCGAAGCGGTCCCCTCCCCGGTGGTCGTACCGCGTCTCCCGCTCATCGACGGTGCCCGCACCCAGCGGCTCGTCGTCCGCAGCGATCCGGAGCTCACTCCGGACGAGTACGCCGCCGCGTTCAACGCGTCGCCACCGGTCACCGGCGGCTCACACGGACCGTACGCGCCCCACGACGAGCGGCATGTCGTCGCGCCGAAGGCATCCCTCCAGTGCGTGGAACGGCACGGGATGCTGGACGCCGCCATCGGGTCGGGCGACCCGGCCGTGCGACGCGCCACGTACCAACTGGCCCTGCACGAGAGCGGCTCGCTGGACGACGCGACGCTGCCCGGAGCACAGGCGCAGGAGGCCGTCGACTCCGCCGGCGGCGGGAAGACCGCGCCGGTGGTCCTGCACACGGACGAGCGGGTGGAGACGCCCTACCTCCCCGATCCCCTGTCCACCGGGGCCGTGTTCTTCGGCCTCCCCGGCCTGCCCCCCGACCAGCCCTTCCCGGTGGACTGGAACGGCGACACCTGGCACAGCCCCCGGTCCTTCCGGATCCGTATCACGGAGGGCACGGGTCCGCCCCACTTCGACGAGCAGGCGCGCGTCCTGACGGTACAGCTTCCGAAAGCCACCGTCCTCCCTGTCCGGGTCTGTTCTCGGATCGCCCTCGACGACACCGTCCTGGGTCTGGCCGACTGGTGCTCGGAGTCGTCCACGACCGATTCCGAACAGGTCGGTGAGCTGATGGCCTCCGCGCACGAGAGCCGCCACTGGCTCTTCACCCCCAGCCAGGAGATCACCCTCGTCCACGCCGTCCAGCACCCGTTGGCCGCTCCGTCCCTGCAACTCGGGACAGCCCCCGTCCGCGCCCCGTCGGCGACGACCGAGCACCTGCTGGGTGCTGTCACCGTGCACAGCGACAGCACCGAACGCGTCGATGTGACGGCCGATTGGACCGACGTCACGGACGAAGGGCCTGACGGCCGGGTCGAGCGGACGGCCCGAGCACACCTTCTCGCCCTGCCGCTCTCCCTGGCCGACCTGCAGGACAGCCAGGGGCTCCCTCTCCGGGTTCCCCCCTCCTGCACCCTCACCGACGGGGTACTGACCTTCAGCACCGAGCTGGCCGAGACACTGGCCGCGAACGCCACTCCCCCGGCCGCTCCGCCCTACGCCAGACAGGAATTCGGCGACACCAAGCACCGCCGGGTCCGCTACACCCCGGTGGCGACCACCCGGTTCGGCGAGTACTTCCCGGCCTCCTTCGCCGAGCAGTCCGGGCAACCCGAGCGACCCGAGCAGCACGCACTGTCCCGCGACGGCGAACCGGTGGAGCATTCGGTTCCCAGCAGCGCTCCCCCGGCCACACCCGGGGTGCTCTACTGCATGCCCACCCTGGCCTTCGAGGAACCGGACGGTCCCCCCGGGACGGTCGTACGTCGGCGGCGCGGTGGCGGCATCCGGGTCTTCCTGGAGCGCCCCTGGTTCTCCTCCGGCGACGGAGAGCTGCTGGGCGTCCTCGTCGACGACGAGCCCGGCCCCCCGTCCCCGGACGCGCAGCCGGTCGTCACACTGATCGGACGTGACCCGATCCACCGGTCCGCGCCGGTGCGGGCCGCGACGCCCGCGATGTTCACCAACGTCCACAAGGCCGTCGGGCCGCTGCGCCGCCCCCTTCCCGGCGCGGGTGGCGTGGCGGCCGGGAACTCCACGGTCACCGCGCTCGGATTCGCCCCGCAGTTCGACCCGACGCGTCAGCGCTGGTACTGCGATCTGGACCTCGACACCGGTGACAGCTACTTCCCGTTCGTACGCCTCGCCTTGGTGCGCCTCCAGCCCGATTCGATCGCGGGGGCGGAGATCTCGAACGTGGTGCAGGCCGATCTCGTACGCACCCTCCCCGAGCGTGAGCTCACCGTCAGCGGGGACTCCCCCTTGACCGTCACCCTCACCGGACCGTCGTACCGTCCGCTGGGCTCTCCGGCGGCGAGAGTCAGGGCCCGGCTGGAGAGGCGGCACCCGGCTGTGGACGACGACAGCCTCGGCTGGGTGCCGGTCGAGGAGACCGAGACCGAGCTGACGGCCGGGGACGCGGACGCGTCCGACCGGGCGGTGTTCACAGGCGAGGTGCCCCTGCCGCCACGCTGGCACGGCTGGCACGGACGGCGCGGGCGCCGGCGTTTCGGCGGAGGAGGGCCCGGCGGAGGGCACGGACACGACGACCACGGGGGGCCAGGAGGCCGAGGTCTGAGGCTGATGGTCGAGGAGACCGAGTCGATCAGCCCGGACGGCCCCGGCGGGGCCGAGGAGCGAGTGATCTACTGCGACTCCGTGGACCTGGACGCCACGGACCTGGACCGCTGATCCCTCATCAGCCGACCGGCGCCGGAGTTCCCGCGGCATCCATCCCACTGACTACTCCATGCGTCCTCCGTGGCTCTCAGGTACGACCCAGGACCGGCACGAAGAGGGATTCGTGGAACCCCTGCCCGCCCATACCGTGTTGATCACGAGCGGCGGCCGGCAACGGCCGCGCCCAATGGTTCCGAGGACGGGCGAGACAGTGAGCGGGTGGCGCGGGTGACGCAGCAGAAGCGACCGACGGGCAAGGCGTTCGCCCCCGAGTATCAGGGAGCGCTCAGCTCGTTGTCGGTGAACTCGTCGCTCACCGAGGTGCTGGCGAAGGGCATCGAGGAGCTGCGGGCGGCCGAACGCGCCGGAGAACAGCGGGAGACGGCACGCTGCGGGCTCGCCGTCGCGGAGGCGTACCGGCGACTGGGGCGGGTGACGGAAGCCGACGCCGCCTGGAAGTCGAGTTACCGCGCGGCACGTTCGGCCCAGGACGCCGGGTCGATGGCCTGGGCACTGTGGAGCGGCGGCACGCTCGCCCGCCAGCGGGGCTCGCTGGCACTGGCGTACCGGCTGCTGGGGCTCGCGGCCGACATGGGAGAACGCGAGGGCGACGTGCTGGTACGCGGCTACTCGCTCGCCGGTCTCGCGGAGACCGGGCGCATTCAGGGCGATTACGAGGCCGTCGGGGAACTGCACGAGCAACTCCTCGCCGAGGCCCGGGAGCGCGGAGAGGCCAGGCACACGGTTTGGGCGCTGGAAGGCATAGCCCAGATGCACCGCAACACCGGCTCGTACGACAGGGCACTCGCCCTCTTCGAGGAGGCGGCCGAAACCGCGGGCCTGGCAGACGACCGGCGAGGCCGCGCCTGGGCGCTGCGCGGCATGGCCGACGTGGTGTCCGTACGCGACGGGGACGTGGAGCGTGCGCTGTCGCTGCTCGCGGAGGCCGAATCCACCTGCCGTGAGATGAAACTGTCCAGTGCGCTGGCGTACAACCACAAGATGCGGGGCAACGTGCACTACCGGGCCGGGCAGTACTCGCAGGCCCGTGACACCTATGCGCGGGCACTCGCGGAATTCCAGGAGATGAACGAGCCGCGGGGGACCGCGCTGTCCCGGCTGGGGCTCACCAAGTCGCTGGCCCGTCTCGGACGGAACCCGGCGGAGACCGTCGTGGAACTGACTGAACTCCGCCGAGCCTTGGACCGGATCGGCCTGCGGCACACCCGGGACATGGTCGACAAGGCGATGACCGAGCTGGGAGTGGGTCCTCTGCCCGACACGGGGAACCGCCTGGCGGAGGCGGTGACGCGCTGACCTCTGATTCTGGACTTGCGAGTCCATTTTTTTTCGCGCACCTTGGACCACGGCGAGCCCGCGCTCCGGCATTCGGAGAGGGCCGGCGCCCGTAACGGTCCAGGTGAAAGGTGTACGCCCGATGAATCTGCAACTCGAAGGCAAGCGAGCCCTCATCACGGGATCGAGCGCCGGACTCGGCAAGGAGATCGCGGAACAGCTGGCCGCCGAAGGGACTTCCGTCGTCGTGCACGGGCGGGACGAGGCACGGGCCGAGGCGGTGGCGAAAGCCATTCGCGAAGCCGGCGGAGCGGCAACCGTCGCGATCGGCGACATCAGCACGGATGCCGGCGCGGATGAAGCCGTGACTGCCGCGCTCGCGGAGGGGCCGGTCGACGTCCTGGTGAACAACGCGGGCGTCTACGACCCCGCTGCGAACTGGGCCGGGACGTCGTCCGCGGAGTGGGCCGACATCTACAACGTCAACGTCATCGCCGGCGTGCGTATGATCCAGCGCCTGGTTCCGGGCATGCGGGAGCGCGGCTGGGGGCGAGTGATCCAGATCAGCAGCGTCACCGGCCACCTGCCCCAGGCCGGCCAGCCCCATTACGCCGCCTCCAACGCCGCCCGCAACAACCTGGCGGCGTCCCTCGCCCGCGAACTGGCACACACGGGGGTCACGTCGAACGCGGTGGCAGCGGGCGGCATCCTCGTGGCGGCCACACAGCGGATGCTGACCGACCTGGGCAAGGAGAACGGCTGGGGTGACTCCTGGGACGAGATCGAACCGCACGTCGTCAGCAATCTCGCCCCCAACGACTCCGGCCGCATCGGCAGGCCCCGCGACTACGCGGGGATGGTGGCGTACCTGGCGGGCCCCGGGGCCGGTTACATCAACGGCACGACCCTTCACGTCGACGGCGGATGGCGCGACGCCTGAAACACGGAAGAAGTGCCGGTCCGACGGGCAGGCTCCGGAACCGCCCGGGGCCCGTCGCCGGTGACCGGCACCAGCGTCGTGCCCGGACGGTCACACACGGACCAGCCGGTCGGTGAAGGCGTTGCCGAAGACGCCGTGCGGATCCAGACGGTCGAGCACGCCGACGGCCTCCGCCCACTGCCCGGGGCCGTACGAGGCCGGGACCGTGGTGCCGATGACTTCCTGGTCCGCCCATGCCTCCGTCTCGGTGTACGCCCAGCCCTTGGACCACTCGACACGTGTGAGGGCGTAGTCACCGTCGAAGGTGGCGAGGAGGAATCGCTCCAGATCCCGGTAGAACGCGTGGGCTCCCGGAGTGGTCAGCTGGGTGAGGACATCGATCCACACCGCGCAGTCGAACTCCGGTCGGTCCACCGGCGGTCGCACGACGGAGAGCAGCGGCGGCCGGGCGCCGGGGGCCGCTGACTCCTCGGGCCTGTCCAGCCCGCCCACACGGATCTCGACCTGCCCGTTGACGGGGAACTCGCCGCGTGCGGCCCGCGACTTCAGCTGCTCGCTGTAGTAGGCCGCGAACTGTGAGATGACGCGCTGCACGTCCGCGCGCCGGGTCAGGACGGCGTACCCGTTGGCGGTCTCTCGCAGGGTCGTGGGGCGCAGGTAGAACTGCAGGTTGTGCGCGGCACCCCACAGGTCCGTGGCGAAGGTGGCTGCCAGCCCCGTTGCCGCAACCGTGTACTGGGCGGCACCGAAGGCCGGGGCGAGATACCAGGCTCCCTCCCCCAGGAGGCGCCCGGCCAGGCGGGCGACGGGCGTGGGGAGCGAGTCGCTGAACGGATAGTTGTACGGATGGTGCACGGCCCTCGCCGTGAGGGGGCGCTCCGGGCTGAGACTCCACACCTTCAACCACGGCTTGTCCGTGAAGGCGAACCAGATCGCCTCCACCCGCCCGGAGCGGTCGAGGAAGTCGGCGAACGTGTTCCCCCGGCGCGCGAGTGCGCTGCCCGGAGCGGCGAACAACTCGTCACTGGTGAGATCGACCCTGCTCCGGCAGCGGAGTGGGATCTCCTCGCCGGCCTGGAGGACCACCTCGACGACGAGGCCTCGGCCGATGTGGGCGGCCAGCGCCTCGCATTCCTTGTCGGAGCCCCGGTGGAAGGTACGCACCACGTACGCGGACCGGGCGGCGTCCCAGACGACAGCGGTGATCGACAGGACGAGGTTGCTCAGGGTGCCGTAGGTATGGCCCGGACGGGCGGCCTCTCCCACCGCGGGCACGCTGGTTCCGTGGGCGTCGATGGCCAGAGTGCCGCCGAGCGTCAGCTCACCCGGTGCGGGGGTGTTGGTGACCCCGAGGCCGTGGCCGGCGAGGAATGCAGTCAGCGTCTCCAGGGTCACCCCGGTCTGAGCCCGGACGGCGCCGGGAGCGCCAGGAGGTGGTGCGACGAGTTCCATGTCGGTCAGGTGCTCGGTGGTGTCCACGAGCAGCACGTGCTGGTCCGACTCGGTGGGTCCGGTGATGGTGAGGGGCGACCAGTTGTGTGCCTTCCCACGTGCGCGCAGTCGCCACCCTTCGCTGTGCGCCCAGTTCGCGAGGTCGGCGAGATCCTGGCCGGTACGCGGAGCGCAGGCCCACAGCCCGTGGTGGGTGATCTCGCCGGCCCAGTTGATGTAGGGGCTGCGGTACGCCTTCAGTCCGGCGGGCAGCTCGGGAGCAGGTGACGGGGCGATCGACGGCGTTTCCGCGGCGGCCGGGTGCACACCCGCGGCCAACACCGCTCCGGGGACACCGAGGGCTGCGCCGGCCACGGCCGCCGCACGGAGCACCCCACGCCTGGAAGGAGGAACGGAATGTGACGCGAAGTCAGAAGATTCAGGCATGGGCACGAATGTATGCGTCTCACACGTACCTGCCGACGGATAGTCCCGAAAGCCTGCACGAGTCCGTCCTGCGGGTGTACGGGGTAACGGCTCCTGGATTCACGCCTGCCCGGACGACAGACCTTCTCTGTCTATCCCAGGAGAGCCGCAACGGTGATCAGGACCGGTATCGAGGCGACGGTGGACAGCAGAATCGATTCTCTGGCGAGCTGTTCGGCGACACGGTACTGCGAAGCGTAGGTGTAGAGGTTCTGCGCGGCGGGCAGCGCCGAAACCACGACGACGTCGAGGAGGGCTGCGCCGTGCAGGTGGAAGATGCCCGCACCTACGCCCCAGGCGACGACGGGCTGGACGGTCGTCTTGAGGGCGGCGGACAGGACTATGGCGGGCCGGTTCTCCCCGCGGGCCGGTATGCCGCTGCCGCGCAGGGAGATCCCGAAGGCCAGAAGGACCGCGGGGACGGACATGTTGCCGATGAGGGTGAGAGGTTCGAGGGCCGGCGCCGGGACGGTCCATCCGGTGGCGGCGACGGTGACGCCCGCCAGCGAACCGACGGCCATCGGGTTGCGGAGCGGTGTGATCAGGCGCTGCAGGAGAGGGCGTGGCTCGCCGGGCCGGCTCAGATCGAGAATGGTCAGGGCGAGCGGGGTGACGACGATCTGCTGGAAGAGCAGGACGGGAGCGACGAGTGAGGCGTCTCCCAACACGTACACGGCGATCGGGATTCCGAGATTTCCGGCGTTGACGTAGCTGGAGCACAGGGCGCCGATGGTGAGCTGCCCGGTGCCCCAGCCCCGTAGGAGTCCCACGGTGACGAAGAGGGCGGCCGCGGCAGCCGTTGCGGCCGCGGTGACCAGGAGCCGTTGGGAGAAGATGACCGACAGGTCCGCCCCTGCCAGAGTGGTGAAGAGCAGTGCGGGGGTGGCCACGTTGAAGGCGAGCCTGGTCAGGACCGTCCGGCCGTCGTCTCCCAGGTGTCCGCGGAGTCCGAGGACGTAGCCGATGCCTATGACGACGGCGATCACCGCGAACCCGGTGAGAACTCCCTGCATGAACTTCCTTGCTGATGAATCGTCTGCGGCTGGTCAGCGGGGGCCGGCGACCGCCCGGCGCTCCTGGGCGGGGCCGTCGGCACCGCGCGCGACGGTTTCGCCCTGCTTCGGGAACTGCGGAGGGCTCGGACATGTGCCCGCGACGGTCCGGCAGTGATCAGCCAGGACTCTCAAGGGCCGGAGGCGGGCGGAACTGCCCTGAGTCACTGTCTTCCCCGTTCCCTCTTGAAACCCGCCCACCGGTGCGCTGACCAGGACTTAGCCTACGGTCACCACGGATCGGTGTTCTCATCGGCCGGGCAGTGGCGGCGTGGGCGCCGGTGACCGATCCGGGCTCGACGGCCGGCGCAGGGAGCGGAGCTCTGCGCGCACTCCCTGACCCGGCTGCCGCGAAGCGGGACGGCGGCATGCCGAAGGCCCGCGTGAAGGCGGCGGTGAACGCGGCAGGAGAGGCATAGCCGAGACGGCCACCGACCTGACTGACCGACCCCGTACGCAGCAGCGGCAGGGCCGCGAGCAGGCGCGCACGGGCCCGCCAGACGGCCGGGCTGTCACCGGTCTCCGAACGGAAGCGTCGGGTGAAGGCCCTTTCACTCATGGCCGTGCCGGCAGCCCATTCGGCGTTGGTGACGGCGGCGTCCGGGGCGGCCAGATACGCACGGCAGAGCCCCGCGAGATCGGCGGAGGCCGGGATTCCCACGTGGAAGGGCAGCGGGGTGCGCTCGGAGATCTCGTACAGGAGGAGCGCGGCGATGCTTCCCTCACGCCCGGACAAACTGTAGTGCGTCCCGAACTCCACAGCAGCCAGGAGCAGTTCGCGCAACAGCGGCGGAACGTCGACCACCGTACAGGTGGCGGGCCACCAGGGGACCGCGTCCGGCTCGATGTAAAGGCTCCGGGTGCTCACCCCCAGCATGCGGACCCGGTGCAGGGTGGCGGCCGGAATCAGTACGGCGCGCTCGGGCGGGACGGTCCAGGCCCCCTCGGCGGTGTCCACGACCATGACCCCCGTGGCGCCGTACAGGAACTGCGCCCGCCGGTGTTCGTGCCAGTCCAGTACGTGGCCGGGCGGATAGTCGGTGCCGATCGGCAGGACGACCCGGTCGACATGGTCGACATCGGTCAGCGGCACGTTCTTCACGTCTCCACCCTACTGGCCGGGACTCGATAGAAGTGTGCCGACCATCGGATGCGGGAAGCCCGCCGGAGCTGGTGGGGTGGGGTCATGGACGTGGTGATGCTGATAGTGGTCGGGCTCCTCACCGGGGTGACGACGGTGCTGTTCGGGTTCGGCGGCGGGTTCGTCGCGGTACCGGTCGTGGTGTGGGCCGACGGCGCGCTCGGCGGGGACGCGATGCGGGTGGCGACGGCCACCTCGGCCCTGGTGATGGTGGTGAACGCCGGGTTCGCGACAGCCGTCACACCGAGGCGGGTGCTCGTCGCACTCAGGGGCAGCCGTACGCTGCTGCTCCTGCTGGCGGCCGGCGCCGTGGCCGGCGCTCTCGCCACGCGCTTCGCCCCGGCCGGTCCGGCCCGCTGGGCGTTCATCGCCTACGTCGCCCTCACCCTCGCCGACCTGCTCCTGCGCCCCGGCTTCCTGCGCACGGCCACCCGGGTCGAGGAAGACTCGGACGCACCAAGTCCCCTGCCGGCCCTGCTCGGAGCACCGGTCGGTGCCGTCGCGGCCTTCCTCGGCGTGGGAGGCAGCGTCATGACCGTCCCCGCGATGCGGCGAGCCGGACACACCATGCAGGTGGCGACCGCGCTGGCCAACCCCCTCACCCTCGCCATCGCCCTCCCGGCCGCCGCTGCGTCCCTGGGCGCCGCCACGGTCCCCGCCGCCGCGGACGCGCAAGTGCACCTCGTAGGCCTCGTCGACCTCCGAGCCGCCGCGGCACTGCTCGTGGGAGCCCTGCCGGTCATCGCCGTGCTGCGACGCCGCCCGCCACGGATCCCGGACCGCGCCCACGCCTGGGCCTACATCGGGCTGCTCACCGTCGTTGCCGCCGCCATGCTGCGCTCTGCCTAGGGTCCTTCGTCTGGATCGGGCCGGGTCAGTGAGCGAGGTGCGGCACCAGGGCACGCGAACCCGGCAAGATCCAAACGAGAGGCCCTGGAGGGGTCGCCGTCCCGCTGTCACCGGCCCGGCGCCCGCCGGCGGACGTGTCAACGGGCCTCCGGACCCTCCGTGCTCTCGCGCAGGACGAGACGGTGGGCCACCACGCGGTCCTGAGGTGACTGGATGCCGGAGTCCCCGGGATCGGGCTCCTGAGGACTCCGCGCGGCCTCCTCGATGCGCTGGTGCAGGAGCTGGACGGCGACCCTGGCCACCGCCGCCTTGTCGGGCGCCACGGTGCTCAACGTCGGCACACTGAACCGGCCCCCCTCCACGTCGTCGAACCCGATCACCGCCACGTCCTCGGGGACGCGGAGGCCGTATTCGTGCAGAGCGCGCAACGCACCCAGGGCGAGCTGGTCGTTGAGGCACAGCAGCGCGTCCGGCCGCGCTCCGGCACGCAGGGCCCGGGTCACCGCCAGGGCGCCGTCGGGCATCCTGAAGTCGCCCACCGGCAGCAGCGCCTCCGGACGGTGGGCGATGCCCGCCTCGGCCAGGGCCGCCAGGTATCCGCGGGTGCGGGCCTCCGCGGTCCCGAGGCCCGGCGCCTCGATGCCACCGACCGCGAGGACGGTCCGGCGCCCGAGCCCGATCAGATGCTCCGTCGCCTCACGCGCGGCCCTCTCGTTGTCGATGGCCACATGGTCGGCCCCCTCCTCCAGCAACTCCCCGAGCAGCACGGTCGGTGGTGCCCCCGCGCGGTGACTGACATCGTCCGCGGTGAGGGCGAGCGGGCTGAGGATGATCCCGTCGACGAAGTCGGAGCCGAAACCGGCCAGCGCGGCAAGCTCGTGCTCGCGGTCCGCCCCGCTCTGGTGGATGAGCACCGTGAGGGAGAGCTGCTCGGCCTCGCGGATGACGTGCCGGGCGAGTTCGGCGAAATACGGCACGTCCAACTCGGGCACCACGAGGGCGATGATGCCCGTGCGTCCCTTGCGCAGGTGTCTCCCGGCCAGGTTCACCCGGTATCCGAGATGGTCGATGGCCTCGCGGACCACGCGCCGGGTCCGGTCGGAGACATGGACGTAGTCGTTGATCACGTTGGACACCGTCTTCTCCGACACCCCCGCGTGCCGTGCGACGTCCTTGATCCTGGGCCGTGCCACGGCCGACCTCCCTGCCCTCGAGCGCTGCCGAGTCTATGTCCCGGCCCGACGGCTGCGGACGGAGGCTTCCTCCCCCCGGCACGAGACCGCCGTGCGGCTGTCATGCAGCCGTACCGTCCGAACTCTTTACAGCGAATGTACATCGATGTAAAAACAGGTGGCCGCACTGTTTCAGCCAGCGCGGCTCACCCACCTGCCGTGTGCGGTGGCCCCGCCCGCACCGGCGGTCCACCGCCGATCCGGCATGAGCGTCCGGCCGTCGAAAGGTCCGCGATGAGTTCTTCGTCCCACCCCCGCCAGGTGCCGGCCGTGCCCGGCCCCGGCCCGGCCCCCGGTATCGGGCGCCGCCGGTTGCTGCGCTACGGAGCTGCCGGCGCGAGCGCACTGCTCGCCACGGGCTCCCTGTCCGGCTGCTCCTCGCGGGCCTCCGCCTCCGGCGCCTCGGCTCTGAACGTATGGGACCTGTTCCAAGGCGGTGACGGCATATTGATGGACGACATGATCCGGGCCGTCTCCGAGGGCCCCGACGGCTTCGAGGTCGACCGCACGATCCTCGACTGGGGGCCGTCGTACTACACCAAGCTCGCCATGTCGGCCGCCGGCGGACGGGCTTCCGACGTGGCGGTCCTGCACCTGTCCCGGCTGGCCGGCTACGCCCCCGGGGGGCTGCTGGACCCCTTCGACCTCGATGTGCTCGCCGAGTTCGGCGTCACCGAGAAGGACTTCACCCCGGCCGTCTGGGCACGTACGAAACATCAGGGGGGCGTCTACGCCATCCCCCTGGACGTCCACCCGTTCATCGTGTTCTACAACCGGGAAGCCGCGGGCGAAGCCGGACTGCTCGACCCGGAGGGCGAACTCGCCCCGATGGGGTCCCCAAAGGCAATGCTGGAGGCGGGCAAAGCCCTGGCGGAGGTCACGGGCAAGTCCGGCATCCTCTTCGGTCACGTCACCGACACCGCACAGAGCTGGCGGCAGTTCGCCGCGCTCTACGCGCAGACCGGTGCCGCCTTCACCCTGCCGGACGGCGGACCGGCCGAGATCGACACCGACGCCGCCGTGCAGGTCGTGTCGTTCATGCAGCAGCTCTTCGACGGCCGGACGAATCCCAACAACCTCGACTACAACAGCGCCCTGGCCGGGTTCCTGGGCGGTCGCGGCGGCATGGCCATGCTCGGCGAGTGGGAGCTGCCGGTGCTGCAGAAGTCCGGCATCCCGCTGGGGGCCGCGCCCTTCCCCCAGGTGTTCGGCCGGCCCGCCGTCTACACCGACTCCCACAGCTACGTCCTGCCGCACCAGGACAGCCCCGACCCGGCCCGCCGCAGGGAAGCGCACCGCTACGTCGCGCAGATACTCAAGCAGAGCCTCACCTGGGCGAGCGCCGGGCACATCCCCGCCTACCAGCCCGTGCTCGCCGAGCCGGCATACGCGGCTCTGAAACCGCAGTCCTCGTACGCCGACGCCGGAAAGGTGGCGGTGCTCGATCCGCCGAACTGGTTCGCCGGCGCGGCCTCGAACTTCCAGAACCGTATGTGTCAGCCGCTCCAGTCGGCGCTGCTGGGCAACACCTCCGCAGAGAAGGCGGTACGGCAGATGGTCCGCGAGGCGAACACGCTGCTGCGGCAGCCCAACCCGGTGGCCTGACCGAGCAGAAGGAGTAACCGACGTGACCACCACCACGCCCATCGGGGCCCCCGCCCCGACCGGCGAACCGCCCCTCGCCGCGGCCCCCCGGCGCAGAGTCGGCCGCCGCGGACCGGGCCCGCTCTTCGTCCTGCCCTTCGCGGTCCCCTTCGTCCTCTTCCTGATCTGGCCCGTGCTCCAGGGCCTCTGGATGAGCTTCACCGACAGCTCCCTCGCGCTGCGCGACACAGCCTTCGTCGGTCTCGACAACTACGCCGAGGCCTTCGGTGACCCGGACGTCTGGAGCAGCCTCGGCAACACCGTCTTCTTCACCGCGGCCTCCAGCGTTCCCCTGGTGCTGATCGCGCTCGCCATGGCGCTCCTGGTGCACAGCGGACTGGCCGGGCAGTGGGTGTGGCGGCTGTCCTTCTTCGTGCCCTACCTGCTGCCGGTCACGGTGGTGACCCTCATATGGACCTGGCTGTACCAGCCGGACGTCGGTCTCGGCAACGAACTCCTCGGCGCGCTCGGCCTCGAACCCGTCGGCTGGCTGTCCGACGAGGCCGTCGCGATGTGGTCGGTCGCCGCGCTCACGGTCTGGTGGACGGTCGGCTTCAACTTCCTGCTCTACCTCGCCGCCCTGCAGTCCCTGCCTACGGCCTTCGACGAAGCCGCCGCGCTCGACGGCGCAGGTGCCTGGCGTCGACTGTGGTCCGTCACCCTCCCGCAGCTGCGCAGGACCACCGTCCTGGTCGCCATGCTCCAGATCCTCGCGTCGCTGAAGGTGTTCGACCAGATCTACATCCTCACCAAGGGCGGCCCCAACGGCTCGACCCGTCCTCTCCTCGAATACGTCTACGACGTCGGGTTCACGGGTTACCGGCTGGGCTACGCCTCCGCCGTCTCCTACATCTTCTTCGCCCTCGTCATCGTCGTCTCGCTCGCACAGCTCCGCCTCTTCCGCCAGGAGGACTGACCGATGTCCACCACCACAACCACCGTGCGGGCCCGGCGCCGCCCACCCCGGGAGCAGGCCGGCTCACCACTGCTCCTCGGCCACGGCCGACTGCCCCGCGTCCTGGCCGGCACCGCACTCACCGTGATGGCGGCCGTCTGGCTGCTGCCGCTCCTCTGGGCGGTGGCCACCTCCGTCCAGAGCGAGCAGGACGTCGCCAAGCCGGGCCTGTCACCCTTCAAGGGCGCCTTCACCCTCGATGCCTTCCAGCAGATCCTCGAACGCGGAAACGTCACGGTCTGGGCGGCCAACAGCTTCCTCGTGGCCGGACTGGTCACGCTGATCACCGTCGCGATCTCCACGCTGGCGGCCTACGGCTTCTCGCGGGGCACCTTCCGGGGCCGCCGTACCCTGCTCACCGTCACCGTCGCCGCCGTCATGGTCCCGCCGCAACTCCTCGTCGTACCGCTGTTCGAACAGATGCTGATGTTCAACCTGGTCGACACCTACGCGGCGATGATCCTGCCCCAAGTGGTGGCGCCCATGATGGTGTTCATCCTCAAGAGGTTCTTCGACGGCGTCCCCCGGGAGCTGGAGGACGCCGCCCGGCTCGACGGCGCGTCCGAGGTGCGGGTCTTCCTGTCGGTCGTGCTTCCGCTGTCCCGGCCGATCGTGGCAGCCGTCTCGATCTTCGTGTTCATCGGTGCGTGGAACAACTTCATGTGGCCGTTCATCGTCACCAACGACCCCGGCCTGATGACGCTCCCCGTCGGACTGGCCACCGTCAAGGACGCCTTCGGTATCCAGTACGCCCAGGCCATGGCCTCTGCTCTGCTCGCGGCGCTGCCGCTGGTCGTGGTGTTCCTCCTCTTCCAGCGTCGCATCGTCAGCTCGGTGGCCACCACCGGCCTCGGCGGATCCTGACCCTGCCTCTTTCCTCCCTCCGTACCACCCGGGACCGGCCGCCGCCGGTCCGCCGACTCACTGGAGCATGTGTGCCCACTCACTCCGTACCTCGCCCGGAGTACCCGCGACCGCAGTTCGTCCGTCGCGACTGGCTCAACCTGAACGGCCTCTGGCAGTTCGAGACGGACCGGGGGGACAGCGGTCTCGAGCGCGGTCTCCTCACCCGTGACCTGGACGGGCAGATCCTCGTCCCCTTCCCTCCCGAGTCCGAACTCTCCGGAGTCGGCGACACCGACTTCCTCGAGGCCGTCTGGTACCGGCGCGTCCTCACGCTGCCGGCCGACTGGGCCGGGCGCCGGGTCCTGCTGCACTTCGGAGCCGTCGACCACGACACGACGGTCTGGGCGGACGGCACCGAGGTGGCGCGCCATCGCGGCGGCTTCACCCCGTTCACCGCCGACCTGGGGGACGTCGCGGGCTCGGGGCAGGACGTCGTCATCACCGTCCGGGCCCGTGATCCCCGCTCGGGCCCGCAGGCCCGCGGCAAGCAGGCGATCCAGTACGCCAACCACGACTGCAACTACACGCGTGTTACCGGGATCTGGCAGACCGTCTGGCTCGAGCCGGTCCATCAGGTGCACCTGAGGCGTCCGCGGATCACCCCGGACCTGGCCGGGTCCGCCTTCCACCTGGAACTCCCGCTGTCCGGTAACCAGCCGGGCCACCGGGTACGCGCCGTCCTGAGCGACGGGGACGGAGAGGTGTGCCGGGCGGAGGCACGCGCCGACCTCGACCTCGCACCCCGCCTCCACCTCCCCGTTCCGGCGGACAGGAGGCGCGAGTGGGGTCCGGACGACCCGCACCTGTACGGCCTCCGGCTCGAACTCGTCGACGAGCAGGGGGAGGTGCTCGACACGGTGGACAGTTACGCCGGACTGCGCGCCGTCGGCCTGCGGGGCAAGGCGGTCACCCTCAACGGGCGCCCGCTCTTCCAGCGGCTCGTACTCGACCAGGGCTGGTACCCGGACGGGCTGATGACGGCCCCCACCGACGAGGCGCTGGTCCGCGACATCGAGCTCGCCATGGACGCCGGCTTCAACGGGGCCCGGCTCCACCAGAAGGTCTTCGAGGAGCGCTTCCTCTACCACGCGGACCGCCTCGGATACCTGGTCTGGGGCGAGTTCGGCGACTGGGGCTGCGAGACGGGCGGGTCGTCGGGGAACAACCAGCAGCCCGACGCCTCCTACGTCAGCCAGTGGCTCGAAGCCGTGGAACGCGACTACTCGCACCCCTCGATCGTCGGCTGGTGCCCGCTCAACGAGACGTACCAGAAGCTGCACGACCGCATCACCGGGCTCGACGACGTCACGCGGGCCATGTTCCTGGCCACCAAGGCACTGGACGCCACACGGCCCGTGATCGACTCGTCCGGCTACGCCCACCGGGTCGCGGAGACCGACATCTACGACTCCCACAGCTACGAGCAGGACCCGGAGGCCTTCCGGGAGCAGATGGCCGGCCTGGCCAAGGGTGAGCCGTTCGTCAACGCCTACGAGAACGGAGCAGCCTACTCCCAGCCCTACCGGGGACAGCCGTACTTCGTGAGTGAGTTCGGCGGCATCTGGTGGGACCCGGAGGCCGCCGCCGCACAGTCCGGTGAGGACCGGACCGCCTCCTGGGGCTACGGCGAGCGGGTGCGGAACGAGGAGGAGTTCCACGCGCGCTTCAGCGGCCTCACCGGTGTGCTGCTTCAGGACCCCGCCATGTTCGGCTACTGCTACACACAGCTGACCGACGTCTTCCAGGAGCAGAACGGCATCTACCGCTTCGACCGCGGCACCAAACTCGACGTGGAACGCATCCGCGCCGCCCAGATACGCCCCGCCGCGATCGAGGAGCAGGACGGCCGCTAGCCCGATCGGACGGAGGCCGGCCCGGGACCTCCCGGAGCTGCCTTCGTCCGACCGGTTTCCACGTCACACACAGTCGGTGTCGACGGCCGCGGACCGGCTCAGGGCAATGCCCTGCTCGACGGGCAGGGAGGAATCGCGCTCCCAGGCGGACCAGGAGTCGACGAACAGGCCCACCTGCTGGCCCAGCAGGGCCCCGACGAAGACCAGCAGGGAGCTGGACACCCCGCCGCCGCAGTAGGCACCGACCTCGTGGCCGCCGATCGCCCGACGGGACAAGAACCACTTGCGCAGTTCCGTCGGCGATCGGAGCAGCCCGTCGGGAGCGACGAGTTCGGTCGAGTGGGCGTGGACCGCGTGCGGAATGTGTCCCGTCCTCCGGTCGTCCACCACACCGTTGTACGCACCGGCCGACCGTGAGTCGAGCAGTGTGCCGTAGCTCGAGATCTCCAGGACATCCGCGATCCCTAGGACGCGACGGCCGCCGTCGGGGGGATGTACCGGTTCGAACCGGTCGTCTGCCGCGACAGGTGTCGGCGCTGCCCGGAGACGGGCCGTCGGGCCGCCCGCACGGACCCAGGCCGGCAGACCGCCGTCCAGCACGCGCACCGAACGAAATCCCGCCCAGGTGAGGACGAACCACGCCCGGGTGGCTGATGACAGCTCCTCGATCCGCCGGGTGTACAGCACGAGGTCGTCAGCAGGCCCGATCCCCCGGGCCCGCAGGGTGGCACGCACCGTGGTGCGGTTCGGCAGCGGCAGGTGGCCACCGGCGGCCGTAGGGGTACCGGCGAAGTCGGCCTTGACCGAGGTCCGGAACGCGCCGGGGATGCTGCCAGAGACCGGATCCGCTCCTTCCGCCATCGTCCGCCAGGGTGTTACCTCCATGAACACGGACCGATGCCGCTGGGCGTACGCCGTCGGAGCGTCGACGACCCGGTCAGTCCCGGCCGGCGTCATGCCAGCGATCCCGAGGCATGCGGGACGAACACCACCGGGAGGCTCTCCTTGAGGGCGTTGTAGATGCGGCACCGCTTCTTGTACTCGGTGACGAGCACGTCGGCGGTGACGTTGTCGACGCCGTCGATGAAGCACTCCATGATGAGAGTGCCCAGGTAGTCTCCTGCGGCCTTGCGCTCGATCCGGGCGAAGATCTCGACCTGCCGATCCGGCTGCCCGCTCTCGACGAAGTCCTGACGGAACGCGTTCAGGGCGCAGGAGACGAGCGAGGCGACGAGCAGGTCGAGCGAGCTGGCTTCCTCGCCCGGGCCCCCGCCGCGTACCGAGCCGTCCGACATGATCTCGAAACCGGGCCCGCCAATGACGTAGCGGCCACGGACGTCGGTGGTCCGACCGTGCAGATTACTGGTCACGGTTGTCTTGTCGTTCATCGCGGGATTCTAGGCGCGTGGCGAGTGGCCGATCGCGGAGTCCGGAATCTGGACACCGGTCGTGGTCGCCACCCTCAGTTGGTCCGCCAGCAGTGACACGACACGGGTGAGCGAGCGGTTGTCCTCCTGCAGGACGACGATCCGCTGTTCCAGCTCCTCGACCCTGGCGAGCAGCTCACGCTGGCCCGGCCTGCGCTGCTGGCGTCCGACCGGGGGCGTTCGCGGTTCTCCGCCGTCTCCGTGGCCGTCGGCGGATTCGTAGTCGTAGTCGTAACTGCCGTCGTCGTAGCGTGCGAGCCACTTGCGCAAGGACTGGGGGCCCACCTCGAACTCTTCGGCGACCTCGCGCACGATCGAGCGGTTCTGGGGATCGTCCCGGCGCCGCTGCTGCACGCGTTCGACCGCGCGTTGGCGAATCTCGTCGCTGTACTTCCTGTCAAACACCACGTCGGCTTCCCCGTTCAGGAGACTGCAACACTGCTGTCACGATACTTAAAGCGTACTCGTGACACCATATCGGCTACGAGACACTCGCACCTAGGAAGTATCGCGCCACTTCCCGGCGCACACTCCGGGCCAGGCCACATTTCAAGCCTGACCAGGGGAAGTCCTGGTACGGGTGATCGGCTGAGCGGAGCCGAACACGTCCTCGTCGCACAGGCCATGGAAGCTGCTTCGCAACTTCATACGCATCGGATACATCCATCAGAGAGAGACAGGCGCATAGCTACGTAGCGCTGCCCGCTCGCAAATAGCAACGCCACCGCTGAGCACTCATCTCTGAGTCGATCGAAGGGAAACAACAGGTCGTGTCCAGTTCACGCCGGTGGCGCTGGCTCGCCGCAACGGCCGCCGCACTGTCTCTCCTTGTCACCGCCTGCTCGGGCAGTGACGGGCAGAGCGTGGCCGGAGCGAAGGTCGCCAAGAAGGACCGCTACGGAGGAACACTCAACATCGGTCTCAGTGCCGACACCGGTGGTGTCGACTCCGCCGTCGTCAACCAGGTCTGGCGCACCGTCGCTCGCGCCTTGGCCGACTCGTTGGTCTTCTACAACCCCGAGACCAAGCAGGTCGAACCATGGCTGGCCACGAGCTGGACCGTGAGCGACGACGCACGGCAGTACACGTTCAAGCTGCGTGACGACGTGACTTTCCACGACGGCACCAAGCTCACCGCGAAGGTCGTGAAGGCCAACCTGGAGAGCCTGAACCGGCCGGGTATCCACTCCAGCGCCAAGACCGTCGTGCAGGGCATCCGTACGATCAAGACGCCCTCGGAGCACGAGATCACCGTCGAGTTCGCCGAGCCGAACGCCGCCTTCCTGGTCTCGCTGTCGCGTGCGTACGTCGGCATCGTCTCGCAGAAGACGGCCGAGCTCCCGGTGGAGGAACGGCAGAAGTGGCTGGACGGCTCCGGCCCCTTCTACCTGGAGAAGTACGTCCCGAACCAGAGCATCGTGCTGAAGAAGCGTGATGACTACGGCTGGGCGCCGAAGTACTTCGAGCACGACGGTCCGGCCTACCTCGACGAAGTCGTCTACAAGATCATTCCGGAGGACTCGGTCCGCAACGGCGCGGTCATCGGCGACGAGGAACTGCAGTTCATCTACTGGGTGAACGCGAAGTACCTTCCGCAGTTCAAGAGCGCCGGGCTGACGATCTCGAAGACGCTCAACCCGGCGACCGGGACCGAACTGCCGGTGAACACCTCGTCGAAGTTCCTCAAGGACGTCCGTGTCCGGCAGGCACTGCAGGTCGGAACCGACCGGGACGAGTTCGTCAAGATCGACTCGGGTGGTGTCGACCAGGCCGCGACAGGCCCGCTGAGCAAGGACAACCCCTACTACTCCGACCAGAGCGCACTGCTGAAGTACGACCCGGAGCGGGCCAAGTCGCTGCTCGAGCAGGCCGGCTGGACCAGGACCGGCTCCGACGGCATCCGTGTCGACGCCGACGGGGAGAGGCTGTCGCTGCGCGCACCGGAGGACGACCCGGGCTGGCAGGTGCTCCAGGACCAGTGGAAGAAGCTGGGCATTGAGCTCGTCCTCGACCCGCCGCTGCCTGCCGAGGCGAACGAGAAGCTGCTGAGCGGCGACTACGACATCGCCTACTGGTACGCGTCGTCGCCCGACCCGGACGTGCTGCGTGCCAACTACGGCACAACCACAGGGTCGAACCGCAGCTTCATCGCGGACGGCGACAAGAAGGGCCAGGAGCTCGACCGGCTCCTCCAGGAACAGAACCAGACCATCGACAAGGCCGAGCGCCAGAAACTGGTCGACGAGGCCTCGCGCATCCTCGTCGAGCAGGCATACGACATCCCCGTGTCGAACGACGTCGACATCTGGGCCCACTCGCCCCGGCTGCACGACATCACACCCGTCGGCCTCGACCAGTACCTGATCAATGCCTGGCTCACGAAGAAGTAGACCGATGTCACGATATGCTCTTCGGCTCCTGTACGGCGTCATCGTGGTGTGGGGTGCGTTCACCGGAGCGTTCTTCCTCCTGTACATCGTGCCGGGTGACGCGGCGGGCGGTCTCACGGCCGGCGCCGACGGCGCCGACGTCAAGCAGCTCCTGGCCGAGCAGCGTGAGTTGCTCGGCCTCGACCGCCCGGTGTACGTGCAGTACTGGGACGCTCTGACCGGAGCCCTCCACGGCGACTTCGGTCAGAGCATCTACCAGCGCCGGCCTGCGGTGGAGGTGTACTTCGAGTCCTTCCCCGAGACGCTGAAGCTGGCCTTCCTCGGCCTGCTGCTCGCCGTCGTCCTGGGAGTGACGCTGTCAGTGGTCATCGAACTGGCCGACTGGAAGTGGGCGCGCGAACTGCTCATCTCGCTGCCGCCGGTGGCGGTGTCCCTGCCGCCCTTCCTGATCGGCCTGGTCCTGCTCCAGCTGTTCGCCTTCCAGCTGCACTGGATCAAAGCGGTCAGCGACCCGGGTTTCGCCGGTCTGCTCATCGCCTCGGTGGCGCTCGCCGTCGCCGGAGGCGGCAGCATCTCGCAACTGCTGACGGCCAATCTCCGCGGCGCTCTGACCTCACCGTACGTGGAGACCGCTCGCAACTGGGGGCTCAGCCAGTTCGACATCGTCGTCCGGCACGCCCTGAGGAACGCTGCACTGCCGGTCATCACGTCGCTGGGAACCACCGTCGGCGTGATGGTCGGTGGGACGGTGCTGACCGAGACGGTGTTCTCCCGGCTCGGCGTAGGACGGCTCGTGGTCGACGCGGTCAACGGACGGGACATGCCCGTCGTCCTGGTCGCGGTCACGATCAGTGCGGTGATCTTCGTCGTCGTCAACCTCGTCGTCGACGCGCTCTACCCGCTGCTCGACAAGCG
Source organism: Streptomyces sp. NPDC060209 (assembly GCF_042728155.1). Lineage (NCBI taxonomy): Bacteria > Bacillati > Actinomycetota > Actinomycetes > Kitasatosporales > Streptomycetaceae > Streptomyces > Streptomyces sp. NPDC060209. The sequence goes on along the minus strand of NZ_JBHWZS010000011.1, from coordinate 21,145 downwards.
GATCCGATGGGACGGGTGACATGACGGCCCTCGAAGTGAAGACTCAAGACACGCCGCCCCCCGAAGGAAAGGCATCGGTACCACCGGCGACGCGCTCGCCGAGGCTGGGCGCCCACCTGGCCGAACTGCTCCGCTCGCCCGGACTGCTCGCCGCGTACCTGTGGGTCGCCGTGATCCTGGCCGCCGCGATCCACCCAGGCCTGTTCGCGCCCGGCGACCCGCTCCGGCAGGACGCGTCGCACATGCTGCTGAAACCGGGCCTCGACCACCTGTTCGGCACCGACGACTTCGGCCGCGATCAGTTCACCCGAACCGTGTGGGGCACCCGGCTGTCGCTCGAGGCGGCCGTGATCGCGGTGCTCATCGGCCTGGTGAGCGGTTCGTTGCTCGGTCTCGCGGCCGGCGCGCTGCGAGGCAAGGCCGACAGCATCCTGATGCGGATCATCGACATCATGCTGGCCGTGCCGAGCCTGATCGTCTCACTCGCGATCATCTCCGCCCTGGGGCGCGGCACACTCAACATCGCCATCGCCATCGGCATCAACAGCACAGCGGGGTTCGCCCGTCTGATGCGGTCCGAGGTCCTCAGGGTGAGCAACGCCAAGTACGTCGAGGCCTCGGTCTTCACCGGGCACGGCTACGTCTACCGCCTGTTCAGGCACGTCGTACCGAACGCGTCGCGCTCGGTACTGGCCGCGGCCACGATGGACATCGGCACGGCGATCCTGACGGTTGCCGCGCTGAGTTTCCTGGGTCTGGGCGCGCCCCCGCCGACGCCCGAGTGGGGCCTGCTGGTGGCCGAGGGGCGCACGTTCATCGGAGTCCAGTGGTGGCTGAGCCTGCTGCCCGGCCTGGTGATCGTGCTGACCGTGCTCGCGGTCTACCGCATCGGCAGATCGTTCAACCGAGGGAGGACCCGTGTCGTCGCCTGACCATGGGAGGACCGCGCTGCTGAGTCTGCGCAACATCAGTGTCGAGTTCGCGCTGCCCGGCCGCGCCACGACTCCCGTTCTCGACGACGTGAGCCTCGACGTCCCGGCGGGATCGATCCGGGCCGTCGTCGGCGAGTCGGGGTCGGGCAAGTCCACCCTCGGCCGGGTCGTCACCGGCACCCTCGCCGAGAACGGGCGCGTCACCGCGGGCGAGGTGGCCCTCGACGGCCGTGTCCTCACCGGGCTGTCCCGACGGCAGTACCGGTCCGTCCGGGGCAAGGAGATCGGCTACATACCCCAGGACGCGCTGCTCGGCCTGAATCCGTTGATACCCGTGGGTGTCCAGGCCGGGGAAGCGCTGCGCGCCCATGGCCTGGCCACCCGCGCGGAGCGCCGCGAGCGGGTCGTCGACCTCTTCGCGAAAGTGGGACTGCGCGACCCCGGGAAGGTGTACGCACGCTATCCGCACGAACTGTCCGGGGGGATGTGCCAGCGGGTGCTGATCGCCGCCGCGATGAGCACCCGTCCCCGGCTGCTGATCGCCGACGAGCCCACGACCGCGCTCGACGTGACGGTGCAGAAGACGATCCTCGATCTGCTGTCGAGCCTGGTGGAGACCGACGGCCTCGGGATCCTGCTCGTCACCCATGACCTGGGGGTCGCTGCCGAGCGGGCCGACGACATCGCCGTGGTGAAGGACGGGCGCATCGTGCGCAGCGGGCGGACCGACGACGTCGTCGCCAACCCCGGGGACCCGTACACGGAGAGTCTCCTGCGCTCCTCCTCGCTCGGGTTCTCCGGCCCGCGGGCCGCGACCGCCCGACTGGAGTACTCCCGCACCGTGCCCGAGGACTCCCCGGTGGTGGTGAAGGCCGAGGGGGTCGTGAAGACCTTCACTTCCCGTCGTGCCCCGGACACCGTCACGGCGGTGTCCGGGGCGACATTCCAGGTGCGAAAAGGAACCACGCTGGGGATCGTCGGTGAGTCGGGGTCGGGCAAGACCACTCTGGTACGCATCCTCGCCGGCCTGACCCCGGCCGACGCCGGATCGGTCGAGATCGACGGCGAACCCGTCGTGCACCACCGGCGCGGCGCCGGGCAGGCGGACCTCTACCGCAAGGTGCAGATGGTCTACCAGGACCCCTACGCGTCCCTGAACCCCAGAGCCACGGTCCGCGCGATCCTCGACGAGCCGCTCACGGGTCACCGGTACGGCTCCGCGCAGGAACGCGCGCGCAGGATCACTGAGCTCCTGGAGGTCACCGGACTGCCCGCCTCGGTCGCCGACCGGTACACGGCCGAGCTGTCGGGTGGCCAGCGCCAGCGGGTGGCCATCGCCCGCGCGCTGGCACCACGTCCGGACGTCGTCGTCCTGGACGAGCCAGTCTCCGCCCTCGACGTGACCGTGCGGCGCCAGATCCTCGACCTGCTCGATTCGCTGCAACGCGAGCTCGCCCTGACGTACGTCTTCATCTCGCACGACCTCGGTGTGATCGCCGAGGTCTCCGACGAGATCGTCGTCCTGCACCACGGGCACATCGTCGAGCGCGGCCCCGCCCTCCACGTCCTCACCCGGCCACGGACCGACTACGTCAAGCAGCTCTTGGCGTCGATCCCCGGCGCGGCGGAGCCCGCGGCCCTGCCCTCGTAAATCCGCGACAGACAGACAAGGACCACACCCATGCCCGAGCGACAGCTCCACCTGGGCTACATGCACTGGTTGAACGGCACGCACTGGGGCGGCTGGCGGCACCCGGACGCACCCACGGCGCAGGCCTTCGAGCTGGAGTACGCGACCAAGGCCCTGCGCCTGGTCGAGGACGCGAAGTTCGACTTCTTCTTCCTCGGGGACACGCTGCCCGGCGACATCGTCAAGGAACAGTGGATCACCACCCACAACACCGGACGCCTGGAGCCGTTCACCCTGGCCTCCCAACTAGCCCTGCACTCCTCGAAGATCGGGCTCGTCGTCACGGCGCACCCCACGTTCTACGAGCCTTACATCCTGGCCCGGCTGACGGCCTCCCTCGACCACCTGAGCGGCGGACGGCTGGCGTGGAACGTCGTGCTGGGCGCGTCCGACCTGGCGGCCAAGAACTTCAGCCTGCCGGACCTGGGCGGTGCCGCCCGCTACGAGCGCGCGGACGAGTTCATCGACGTCACCCAGCGCCTGTGGGACAGCATCGAGCAGGGCGCCTACCTCCAGGACAAGAAGCGCGGCCACTACATCGACGAGGCCAAGGTCCACCGGCTCGACTGGGAGGGCCGGCACTTCCAGGTATCCGGCACGCTGCCGCTCGAACGCCCGCCGCAGGGCCACATCCCGCTGCTGTACGCCGGCGCCTCCGAGCTCTCCCGCGAACTGACCGCGAAGTGGGCCGACGTCAACTTCACCGGCCCGGCCACACCGGAGGACTCGATCGCGTTCAACACCGACGTGCGGCGGCGGGCCGAGCGCCAGCGCGGACGCGTCGACCCGATCTTCTTCATGCCGGGTATCACCCCGCTGATCGCCGACACCCGCGCGGAGGCGGTCGACCTGTACGAGGAGCTGAACGAGCTGCTCCCGTACGACGACGACATCGTCGAGGGTGATCAGGACGAGGCGTTCTGGGCGGGGCCGGACGGGGCCGCCGTCGCCGCCTCCACCTTCCCGCTGCCCAAGGGCGTGCGCAGCGTCCGCTCCCTGTCTGCGCGGGTCGGCACCGATCTGAGGCCGCTCGGCATCGACGGCACCGTCAAGGCGGACACCGCCGAGCAGTTCAACGCCTACGGCCGCAAGCTGCTGAGGGCGCTCGCGGAGCGGACCGGCCGTAGCGTGGACAACGGCGGGGTCCGGGTCAGGGACGTGCTGGGAGCCTCCATCGCCGGGAACTTCCCCCTGGTCATCGGTACGGCCGAGCATGTCGCCGACATCCTCATCGACTGGTTCGACCGGGGCGCCGCCGAGGGCTTCAACATCAGCTCGCCCTTCCTGTGGGACCAACTGGAGCGCTTCACGAGCCAGGTGGTGCCGATCCTCCAGGAGCGCGGCGTGTACCGCACCGACTACACGACCGACACCTTCCGCGGCCACTTCGGCCTGGACGTCCCCCCGAACCGCTTCGCTGCCAAGAACAAGGAGGCCGTCGCATGAGCGGTCGACGCACCCTCCGTCTCGGACTCGCGGCCTACGGCACCGGCTGGGACCTGGACGCCTGGCGGCTGCCGGAAGCCACCAGCTTCGGCCTGCGCGATCCGAGCGTCATCCTCGACATCGCCCGCACCGCGGAGCGCGGCAAGCTCGACTACGTATTCGCGGGCAGCGCCCTCGGCAGCGAACCCGACCGCCTCAACCGGATCTTCCGCTGGGACAACTTCGTCTACGCCGGCCACGCCGCGGCGATCACGGAGAACCTCGGGTTCGTGATGTCGGTGAACTCCTCCTTCGAGCATCCCTATTCGGTCGCCCGGCAGCTGGCCACTCTGGACAACTTCAACCGGGGACGTACCGCGCTGAACGTCGTCTTCGGCATCGACCGCGACGGCGACCCGGTCGGCAACTACGGCAAGAACCCGGTGCCCACCGAGGAGACGAAGTACGCCCGCGCCCGGGAGTTCACCACGGTCGTCAACCGGCTGCTGCACGACAGCTGGGACGACGACTTCCTGCTCGACGACAGGAAGGGCGGCACCCTGGTGAGGCCCGGCTCATGGCGCGAGATCGACTTTCACGGTGAACACTTCGACGTACGCGGCCCGTTGAACGTCCCGCCGCCGGTGCAGAGCCATATCCCGATCGTCCAGGTGGGCCTCTCCGAGGAGTCCCTGCGCTACGGCGCCGACTTCGCGCAGCTGCGCTTCTCACCGTATTTCGGGATCGACCGCGGCAAGGAGGAGTACCGCAGGCTCAAGGAGCGCGTCGCGGCCAACGGGCGCGATCCCGAGAAGTTCAAGATCATCCCTGGGATCACCTTCTACCTCGCCGGCACCGTCCGGGAGGCGCAGGCGAAGTTCAACGAGATCAACGCCTTCCAGCTCACGGAGGCGTTGCCGGCCGCGTTCTCCGAGGCGCTCGGCGTCGACCTGTCACGGGTCCGCGACAGTGAACGCGTCCTCGACGTCGTCGATGTAGAGGAGATCGGCGACGACGCGCTCAAGCCACTGATCAGCGACCGCGCACGCGATGTGAAGAACGACCGCGAACTGCTGCGGCAGATCCTCGCCACCCGGATCGGCGAGGACGCGACCCTGCGCGAGCTGTACCACTACGTCCAGCGCGCCCGGCACGAACAGCAGCCGGCCGTCGTCGGTGACGCCCGGACCATCGCCGACTGGCTGGAGGAGAACTTCGAGGAGCGGGTCCTCGACGGCGTCCAGCTGTTCCCCCCGTACCACCGCGGACCGGCCGACCTGTTCGTCGACCTCGTCGTACCGGAGCTGCAGCGCCGCGGCATCTTCCGGACCGAGTACGAGGCGTCGACCCTGCAGGGCCTGCTGGACACCGACGACGTCCATTGAGGAGAACCATGCCCCCTGCCCTCCCGCTCCCCGACGGACACCGCCGGCTCGGCACGTCCGGCCTCGTCCTGTCCGAGATCGGCATCGGCGCCAGCACCTTCGGACGCTCGGGCATGCGCGCGACCGGCCAGGAGGCCGTCACCGCGATCGTGGACCGTGCCATCGACCTCGGCGTCACCTACTTCGACCTCGCCGAGGGCTACGGAGACCGCCCCGGCCAGAGCGAGGAACTCTTCGCCGCCGCGCTCGGCGGCCGACGGGAACAAGTCGTCATCGGCACCAAGTTCGGGCTGAACCTCAGCCGCGAACGCGGTCCCGCCTATGCCCGCCCAGGATCCCGCAAGTACATCCTCGCCGCGGTCGAGGAGTCACTCCGGCGGCTGCGAACGGACTACATCGACCTGTACCAGATCCACTTCCCGGACCCGTACACACCGGACGAGGAAACCCTCTCCGCGCTCGACGCGCTGGTGACGTCGGGCAAGGTGCGCTACATCGGCGCGTCGAACTTCAAGGCGTGGCAGATCGTCGAGGCGCAGCACGTCGCGAGGTCGCACGGGCTCACCCGTTACGTGTCGACGACCGACGAGTACAGCCTGCTGTGGCGCAGGCCGGAGGAGGAGCTGATTCCGGCGCTGCGCCACCACGGCCTGGGCTTCATCCCGTACTTTCCGCTCCAGAACGGGCTGCTCACCGGCAAGTACTCCGCGGACCACGCGCCGGACGACGCCAAGATCACCAACCTCAAGCGCTACCTTTTGCGTTCCGCGCCCTGGGCGGCGCTGGCGAAGTTCGAGCAGTTCGCCCGCGACAGGAGCATCACCCCGAGCGCGGCCGCACTCGGCTGGCTGCTGGCCCAGCCGACGGTCACGAGCGTGATCGCGGGAGTGACCGTGCCCGAGCAGCTCGACGAGAACGTCCTCGCCTCCCGCTGGAGCCCGACCGCCGGGGAGGAGGCTGAGCTGCGAGGCCTGTTCACCGGCGACCTGTCGGGCGGCCCCGGCGTGGTCGACCGCGGCTGAGGTGCCGGGAGCACCGTGCTCCCGGCCCCACCGGTCATCCGGCCGATGCCGGGTCGACGCCAGGCCGGTCCCCGAGTGTCGTGGGCCGCGTGGGATCGCTGATCCACGCGGACCACGAGCCGGGGTAGAGCGCCGCCTCGACGCCGAGGGAGGCGAGTGCCAGCACGGTCGTCGTCGCCGACACTCCGCTGCCGCAGTACGCGCCGACCTCGCGGCCGTCCAGGTGCGCGGTGTACAGGGCGCGCAGCGCCCCGGCGTCGAGCAACTCGCCCCCGGCGAAGTTCGCCGCTCCGGGGACGCTGTGCGCACCGGGGATGTGACCGGTCCCCGCCCGGTCCGGTTCGCCGCGGTACGCGGCCGTGGCACGCGCGTCGACGAGATGACCCTCGGCGGCGAGCCGTTCGGCGCCCTCGGCTGTCAGGACCGGAAGCGCGCCGGGCCGTACGACGGCCTTGCCCGCAGCCGGCAGAGGCACGTGGATGTCGAGTGCCCCGCCGATCTCCCGCCAGGCGGCGAGGCCGCCGTTCAGATACCGCACGTTCTCCACGCCGGCCCAGCGAAGAAGCCACCAGGCGCGGGCGGCGACGGCGGGGTTGCGGCGCGTGTGGACGACGACCGTGCTGTCGTCGTCGACTCCCCAGATCCCCAAGCGTTCCTGCAGGGCGCTCGGATCAGGGAGTGGGCTGTTGCCGGACGTCTCGGTCCGCGGGCCGACAAGATCCCTCTCGAAGGAGACGTAGTGAGCGCCAGGTATGTGTCCCGTCGGATAGGAGTCCACCTCCTCGGCTGGGTCTCCTGACTCCCGGTCGACCTCAAGGACAACGATCTTCGCGCCGCCCCGCAGGGCGATGTCGAGTTCCTTCGCCGATGTGGTGACGGCCTTCGTGGTCGCTGAGCGCACCTGACACTCTCCCTCACTCGTGATGAGGCGACTATCATCCACAGGGAAGCATTCCGCTATATATCTTCTATTACATCCTCAATAACCTTCACCGTCACGCTATTTATCTTGTTCTGCTCGATTCGCCAACTTATACTTACCGCCGACGGAAGAGCCTCGTCGGCGAGCGGTCGCTGACGGCCCGGCGGGGACGGCAGCCGGTCGAGCGGGCACAGAGAAATCCCGGCAATCACCCACGTACGACGAACGGATACCTCCCATGTCGGCCAACGGCAAACCTCATCAGGCGGCAGCGAACCGCTACGAACGGCTCCCCTACCGGCACGCCGGCCACTCCGGACTGCGGCTCCCCGCGTTCTCCTTCGGCCTGTGGCAGAAGTTCGGCACCGACTACCCGTACGAGACGCAGCGCGAGATCGTGCTGCGCGCCTTCGACCTGGGCATCACCCACTTCGACAACGCCAACCGGTACGGTCCCCCGCACCGCGCGGCCGAGAAGTTCTTCGGTCAAGTGCTCCGCCAGGACCTGGCTCCCTACCGGGACGAGCTGATCCTGTCGACCAAAGCCGGCAATCCCATCGGTCCGAGCCCCTACCAGCGAGGCGGCTCCCGCAAGTCCCTGCTGACCTCTCTCGACCACAGCCTGCGTGACCTCGGGACCGACTACGTCGACGTCTTCTACAGCCACAGCCCGGACCCCGACACACCGCTGGAGGAAACCGTCAGCGCCCTGGTGACCGCGGTGACCTCGGGCAAGGCGCTCTATGCCGGCATCTCCAACTATCAGCCCGAGCAGGCCGACGCGGCGGCCTGCCTGCTGCGTTCCGCGGGCGTGCCGCTCGTGGTGCACCAGCCCCGATACTCTCTCTTCGATCGGGGACCCGAGCTGAACGGCCTCATGGACCTGGCCGTGCGAGAAGGCTTCGGGCTCGTGGTGTACAGCCCGCTCGCGCAGGGGCTGCTCACCGACAAGTACCTGGGCGACTCGATCCCCGAAGGTGCCCGAGCTCGCACCAGTGCCTTCCTGTCGCCGGACGTCATCGACGACACCTACCGGAAGCGGGCGTCCGCCCTGCACGAACTCGCCCGGGAGCGAGGCCAGTCCCTGGCACAGCTCGCGCTGCAGTGGGTGCTGCGCCGACCGCAGGTGACCAGCGCCTTGATCGGTGCCAGCTCGGTATGGCAGCTCGACCACAACGTCGGCTCCCTGGACTTTCCCCCGTTCACCGAGGAGGAACTCACCCTCATCGACGAGCACGGCGTGCACGGGACCGCTCTCTAGCACCGCTCGTTCGGATCATGCCGGCTCGCGCGCCCGGCCAGGCGGCGTCGCGGGTACCGATGAGGTTCGGGTGGCCGCGGGCGCGAGTCGGCGAGTTTCCGTTGTGCCGGCCACGCGGCGGCGGCTGTGCACCGCATCCGTGTGACGGCGTCCGGCGCATTCTGCCGCCGCTGCTTGCCTGCCCACCTCACGGGCCTGCGAGAAGAGCTCGCCCGAGCGGAAGTTCCAGCCACCTCGTAGCGCCGGCCCGCACACTGCCCATCCGAACTATGGTGTCCCGCCACATACGCCCCTGACCTGCCCCTTCCTACGGTATGGCGACACGGAAACGTCCCCGCCAACTGTCCGGAAGTGGTATCCATGGCCGCCCCAGCAACCGCTCCCCCACCCCCGTCCAACCTCCGCCGCATCGTCGCAGCGAGCCTCGTCGGGACCACGGTGGAGTGGTACGACTTCTTCCTCTACGGCTCCGCTGCCGCGCTGGTCTTCAATAAGCTGTTCTTCCCCGATTCCGACCCGCTCGTCGGCACCCTTCTCTCCTTCCTCACCTACGCCGTGGGCTTCGCCGCACGCCCGATCGGGGCCCTGGTGTTCGGGCACTACGGAGACCGGCTCGGGCGCAAGAAGCTGCTGGTGCTGAGTCTGCTGATGATGGGGGCCGCGACCTTCGCCATCGGGCTCCTGCCGACGCACGCCACCATCGGTTCCGCCGCACCGGTCCTGCTCACCGTCCTGCGCCTGGTGCAGGGGTTCGCCCTCGGTGGCGAGTGGGGCGGCGCCGTGCTGCTCGTGTCCGAGCACGGCGATGCGAAACGACGCGGGTTCTGGGCGTCGTGGCCGCAGACCGGGGCACCCGCCGGGCAGTTGCTCGCGACCGGGGTACTCTCCGCGCTCACCGCTCTCATGTCCGAGTCCTCGTTCGAGGCGTGGGGCTGGCGGATTCCCTTCCTTCTCTCCGGCGTGCTCGTGATCCTGGGACTGTGGATTCGTCTCTCTGTCGATGAATCACCTGTCTTCAAGGCGGCCCTGGCCCAGGCCGAGCAGCGCAAGGCGGCCGCAGCCCCCGCCGAGAAGATGCCTCTGGTCGCCGTTCTGCGGCATCACTGGCGTGATGTGCTGATCGCCATGGGTGCGCGGATGGCCGAGAACATCAGCTACTACGTCATCACCGCGTTCATCCTCGTGTACGCGACGACCGCCGTGGAACTGAGCAAGCAGACGGCGCTCAACGCCGTACTCATCGCGTCCGCCGTGCACTTCGCCGTGATCCCGCTGTGGGGGGCGCTGTCCGACCGGGTGGGGCGCAGGCCCGTCTACCTGGTCGGCGCCATAGGCGTGGCGCTGTGGATGTTCCCGTTCTTCGCGCTGATCGACAGCGGGAGCTTCGGGAGTCTGCTGCTCGCCGTCACGGTCGGGCTGATCTTCCACGGTGCCATGTACGCACCGCAGGCGGCCTTCTTCGCGGAGATGTTCGCGACGAGGATGCGCTACTCGGGGGCGTCGATCGGCGCCCAGTTCTCGTCGGTCGCCGCGGGTGCCCCGGCGCCCCTCATCGCCACCGCGCTGCTCGCCGACTTCGGCAGTTCGACGCCGATCTCGCTGTACGTCATCGCCGCGGCGCTTCTCACCGTGCTGGCGATCGTCTGCGCGAAGGAGACCAGGAGCCGGGACCTCACGGACATCGAGGCGGAGGCCGGCCGGCAGGCCGCGGATACGGCGGCACTGCCCGCCGACGCCCGTAGCGTCTGACCCGCCGGCACCGAAGGGCCCGCCTCCACCGTGTGCCGGCGGGAGGCGGGCCCTCAGGCATCGGGGGTGCGCGCGAACCAGGTGGGGCCGTCCGTGAGGGACTGCTTGATCCGGAACAGCGAGAACTCACTCAGCGGCGGCAGTGCGTCGACGTCGAACCACGCGACTTCCAGCGACTCGTCGTCGTTCACCCGCGCCTCGCCGCCGGTGGCCCGGCAGCGGAAGGTGATGTCGAGGTACTGGCAGCGGTCGCCGTTGGCGTACTGCACCGGCTTCAGAGCCTGGGTGAGCACGACCCGCTCCGCGACGCAATGCACCGCCGTCTCCTCGTACACCTCGCGCTCCGCTGTCAGCGCGGGCTCCTCGCCGGGCTCCCCGATACCGCCGATGACCGACCACTTGCCGGTGTCCGACCGCCGGCCGAGCAGCACCCTGCCCTCGTCGTCGAAGACGACCGCGGTGACTCCCGGCAGCAGAAGGAGCTGGTGGCCGGCGGTGGCGCGGATGTCACGGATGAAGTCTGGAGTAGCCATGCGACGAGCCTACGTGGCGGCCGGGACGTTTTCCGGACCGGCCGCCAGGTCCTTCCGTCCCTTCCTCGCGCGCACCGATCGGGCCGTCGCCCAGCCGAGCCCGCCCAGGGCGAGCAGCGCCAGGATGCCCTCCGGCAGGGTTCCCAGCCGGGTGGCGGGCGTGAGCGACGACCGCAGGGGCACCTCGTCGACCAGGGCGCCGGGGGTGAACATCTTCGTCTTCTCCACGATCGTGCCGTCCGGCCGGATCACCGCGCTGACGCCGCTGGTGACGGGCACGACGACGGACCGCCCGTGCTCGACCGCCCGCACCTGGCTCATGGCCAGCTGCTGGTAGGTCATCTCGCTGCGCCCGAAGGTCGCGTTGTTGCTCGGTACGGCGATCAGCTGTCCGCCGTCCTTGACCGTGTCGCGTACGGCGTCGTCGAAGGCCGCCTCGTAACAGGTCACGAGCCCGACCTTCGTGCCCGCCAGGTCGAACACGCCGACCTTGCTGCCTGAGCCGAAGTCCCGCTGCACGCGGTCGACGTCCTTGCTGAAGACCCGTGCGACGGACCGCATCGGCATGTACTCGCCGAACGGCTGGATGTGCCGCTTGTCGTACGTGTCGACGGGGCCGCTCTTCGGATCCCACTGGATCAGGGTGTTGCGGAGAGGTCCGGTGTCGGGTGTGAGGACGGCGCCGACGACCGTGGGGGCACCGATGGCCCGCACGGCCCGGTCGATGGCCTCGCGGGCGTCGGCGTTGCGGTACGGATCGAGGTCGGAGGAGTTCTCCGGCCACAGGACGAAGTCGGGCTGGGGCACCTTCCCCGCCTTCACGTCCTGGGCGAGCTGCTCCGTCCGGTTCGCGTGGTTGTCCAGGACGGCCCGGCGCTGTGAGTTGAAGTCGAGTCCCAGGCGCGGCACGTTGCCCTGGATCGCGGCGACCGTGGCGGTGCCGTCCTCGGGCGAGTCGTCCACGAGCGGGAGGGCCGCCAGCGCGGCGGCGACGGGAGCGGCGACGGTGACCGCCGCTGCCACCACCGCGGCGCGGGGCACGGTGCCGGTGGCGCGGTAGCGGCGCACCTGCCGGACGGCTTCCAGCAGTCCGAATCCGCACAGCACCACGGCGAACGAGAGCAGGGGGGTGCCGCCGAGTGCGGCGAGCGGCAGGAACGCGCTCTCCGCCTGTCCGAAGGCGATCTTGCCCCAGGGGAAGCCGCCGAACGGGACGCGGGCGCGGAGTGCCTCGTCCAGGGTCCACACGGCCGCTGCCCAGACGGGCCAGTACGGGAGCCGGGAGACGGCGGCGATACCGGCGCAGCCGATGGCGATGAACACCGCTTCGGCGAGCGCGAGCGCGAGCCAGGGAACAGGGCCGACCTCCTCCCCCGTCCAGTGGAGCAGCGGCAGCATGAAGCCCAGCCCCGCGAGGAGGCCGAGGCCCAGCGCGGCACGCGGCCTGCGTGCCGTGAGGACCCAGCCGAGCAGGGCGAAGCCGGGGAGTACCAGCCACCAGAGGGGCCGGGGCGGGAAGCTCGCGTAGAGCAGCGCACCGGACAGCACGGCTGCGGCCGGCCGGGCGAGCCGCGGCCACAGCTTCCTGCTGCGGGACGCGGGGGCGGGCGGCGGTTCGACGGTGGTGATGGTGGCGCTCACGTGCCGGAGTCTACGGTGGACCGCTGTGGGAGCGGCAGCCGCTCCGGCCACTCCCTGGCAGCGGGGCCCCGGCCGGGCTCAGGCCTTCCCGGTGGCCGCGAGGTGCAGCCGGTCGCGGATGAAACGTACGGCGGCCTCGGCGTCGTCCACCGTGACTGTGAAGGTCCTGCCGTCCCCCAGCCGGAGCACCAGTGCCTCCCCTCGGCGCACGACCACGGCCGTGCCCTGGTCGGGGCGCCAGCGGTAGCCCCAGCCGCCCCACTGGCGCGGGGTGACCTTGGGCGCGAAGTCCGCGCCCACCACATGGGTGAGCAGGATCCGGCGCCTGGGCAGCCCGGCGTGACCGCAGCGCACCTCGAGGGCGTCGCCGTCGACCTTGACGGCCACGTGCACGAAGGCGAGGGTCCCGAAGAGGATCAGGAGTCCGGCGGCGACACAGCCGATGACGGACATGAGCAGCGGGGCGAATCCGCCGCCCCAGGCCGAGTCGACAGCCAGTTCGATGCCGAGCGCCAAGCACCCCGCCCCCACGGCCGCGAGCAGCCACTGGAAGCGGTTGGTGGCCCGGCCCGTCCAGACCGTGCTCGGGGCCTGGCTCGAACCGTGCCGCGCGTTACCCGGGTGGTCCGTCATGCCAAGCAGCGTACCCACGTTCCGCGACGCGGGGAGGGGGTGCGCGGCCCGGCGAGGCGCCTCACACGGTCAGATCGCGGGGCTGACCGCCTTGAGCAGCAGGCCCTCGGCGTAGGCCGTAGCGGGTTCGGGAAGGTCCGCGGGGTGGCCGGCGAGGAGGACGGTGAGGGTGCCGGACGGTTCGGCCGACGGAGCGGGAGTCGCCCCGATGCGGCGCAGCGCTTGTGCGGCCACCGCGTCGGCGGATCCGTGCAGGACGAGCGGCGCACGGCCGGGACGGTCACGCTCCACCGCGGCGCGGATGCGTTCGGCCACCAGCTCGTAGTGGGTGCACCCGAGGACGACGTCCGTGACATCGGCCGGGGTGAGGGCGGCGGCAGCGGCCACCGCGCGGTCGATCGCTTCCTCGTCGGCCTGCTCGACCGCGTCGGCGAGGCCCGGGCAGGGCACTTCCGTCACGTCCACTGCCTGCGCGAAGTCGTTGATCAGCCCACGCTGGTAGGGGCTTCCGGTGGTCGCCGGCGTGGCCCAGATGGCGAAGGGGCCACCGCCCGCGGCGGCCGGCTTGATCGCGGGCACCGTGCCGATGACCGGCAGTCCGGGCTCCAGTTCGGCCCGCAGGGTGGGCAGGGCATGGACGGAGGCGGTGTTGCAGGCGATGATCAGGGCGTCCGGCCCGTGGGCCGCGGCGGCCTGTGCCACTGCGAGCGCGCGACGGGTCACGTCCTCGGGGGTACGGGGCCCCCAGGGCATCGAACCAGGGTCCGAGGACAGCACCAGATCGGCGTCCGGCCGCAGTCGGCGTACCGCGGCCGCTGCCGCGAGCAGGCCGATTCCCGAGTCCATGAGTGCGATCTTCACCCGGTCACCATAGTCGACAGCCCTTGCGGCACCGCCGGAGTGGGGCACACTTCGACGGATGAGCGCCGTTGCCTGGATCGCCGTGGGTTCACTGATCGTGTGGGTGTGGCTGTTGCTGGGCCAGGGCTTCTTCTGGCGGACCGACCAGCGGCTTCCCATGCGCGGGGACCCGGAGCGCTGGCCCTCGGTCGCCGTGGTCGTACCCGCGAGGGACGAGGCCGAGGTCCTGCCGGTGAGCCTGCCGTCGCTGCTCGCCCAGGACTATCCGGGTGACGCGGAGATCATCCTCGTCGACGACTGCAGCGGCGACGGCACGGGCGAGCTCGCCCGTGCCCTGTCCGAGCGGTGCGGGGGGCTGCCGCTGACGGTGGTGACGCCCGGTGAGCCTGAGCCGGGATGGACGGGCAAACTCTGGGCACTGCGGCACGGGATGGCGCTGGCCCGGCAGCGGAAGCCCGAATTCCTGCTCCTGACGGACGCCGACATCGCTCATGAGCCGGACAGCCTGCGGGAGCTCGTCGCGGCGGCCGGGACCGAGGGGGCGGGCGGGTTCGACCTGGTCTCGCAAATGGCGAGGCTTCGGGTGACGAGCACCTGGGAGCGGCTGGTCGTGCCGGCCTTCGTCTACTTCTTCGGCCAGCTCTACCCGTTCCGCCGGGTGAACGGGAAGAGGTCGCGGACGGCCGCGGCGGCGGGCGGCTGTGTACTGCTGCGTGCCGGAGCCGCCGAGCGGGCGCGGATCCCGGAGTCCATCCGGCAGGCGGTGATCGACGACGTGTCGCTGGCGCGTGCGGTGCGGCGCAGCGGAGGCCGCATCTGGCTGGGGCTCGCCGACCGGGTGGACAGCGTGCGGCCCTACCCGCGGCTGGCGGACCTGTGGCGCATGGTCGCGCGGAGTGCGTACGCGCAACTGCGCCACAGCCCGTCGCTGCTGGCGGGCACGGTCCTCGGTCTGGGCCTGGTCTATGTCGCGCCGCCCGTCACGCTGGTCGCCGGGGTGCTGGGAGGCGATCCGGTGGCCGCTGCGGCGGGCGGGGCGGCCTGGGCGGTGATGGCGGGCACCTACATGCCGATGCTCGGGTACTACCGGCAGTCGCTGTGGCTGGCGCCGCTGCTGCCCTTCACCGCGGTCCTCTATCTCCTGATGACGGTCGATTCCGCGGTACAGCACTACCGGGGGCTCGGTGCGGCCTGGAAGGGGCGTACGTACGCCCGCCCCGAGGCCGCACCGGAACCCTGAGCCCGGCTGCCGGAGCGCCGACGAGGGGCCCTGGGATCACTTGCGCCCGGGGGTCCAGTTCATGCCCCATCCGTAGGCCGCGTCGATGGTCCGCTGGGGGCTCACGCCACGCTGGGGGACGAGGTAGCGGGCCTCGCGCTGCACAGTGAGGTCCCTCCCGTCACTGGTGATCAGTGCGAGCGCGCACACGGTGGAGGGCACGGTGCACTCGTCGAGGGAGAAGTCGATCGCCGCGCCGTTCTGCGGCTGAAGAGTGACCGTGGCATGCAGGTCGGCGAAACTCCGGGCACCCTCGTAGATGGTGACGAAGATCAGGACACGGCGCAGCCGGTCCTTGTGGTCGAGGTTGATCGTGAGGTTCTCGCCGGTGGAGACCGCACCGGTACGGTCGTCCCCGTCGAGGTGGATGTACGGCGGCTGCCGGAGAGAGCCGAAGGCGTTTCCCAGCGCCTGCACAACCCCCTTGCTTCCGTCGGTGAGTTCGTACAGTGCGCAGAGATCGAGATCCAGGTCCGCGTGCATGGCGACGGCCCTGCCGAGTTTCGCGCCCCAGCTCTTGAACTGCTTGCGCACTTCCCAGTTGAGATTGACGCGGAGGGCTCCGGAGGTGCCACCCTGTTTCGACAGCGACACCGAAGGTGCTTCCTTCGTCAGCGTGACCTTGGTCAGCCTCACGGCCTGCACGACGGGGGGCGCGGGGGGCGGCGTGGGGGCCGCCTGCGGTGCGACCGGGCGGGCGGGGGCCTGGGGAGCCCTCTGCGGCTGCTGGGGCGGCGCCACCTGCTGGGGCTCGTCGACGGAGATACCGAAGTCCGTCGCGAGGCCCGCGAGTCCGGTGTCGTACCCCTGTCCTACGGCCCTGAATTTCCAGGCACCCTGGCGCAGGTAGAGCTCGCCGAGGATGAACGCGGTCTCGACGGTCGCGTCCGCACTCTCGAAGCGTGCGATCTCGGAGCCGTTCGCCGGGTCCACGATCCTCACGTAGAGCCCGCTCACCCGTCCGAAGGTGCCGCCGTCCGCCGAGGCCGCGATCACGACTCGGTCGATCGCCGGCTCCATCCGCGCGAAGTCCACCGCGAGGCTGTCAGTGACGGTGCCCCCGGCCGTCTCCTTGCCCTCGTGCCGCACCGCGCCGGACCCGTGCACCGGCTGGTTGTAGAAGACGAAGTCCGCGTCGCTGCGCACCTTTCCCGACACGAGAAGGAGCGCCGAGGCGTCCACGTCGGGGGTCCCGGGAGAGGTACGCCAGCCCAGTTCGACCCGCACGGTCCGAGCCGGCACCGCGACATTGGTTCCCTTTTGCATGGTCATGCTCGCCCCCATCACGAGTCCGGCTGCCCGGAGAGTTTCCCGCCAACCTAATCCCCGGTCCGCCGGGGAGCCCACAGTCTCGACGGGGCGGCCGTCGGCGATCCGTCGGCATCCCCCGTGAACTCGCTCTATACACGATCACAGCACGGCGCGGTCCCTCATCTCGCCGATTTCGCTCGCACCGGCGCACGAGACTCACTCACAATTCGCGCGACGACCCTCATTTCGACCTCCACCGTGGGAACCCTGCGACGGAGGGCTCCTGCGTGAAAATCAGAAGCCGGATTCGTCGAACAGGGCGGCCGTGAACGTCTCGCGGCGGGCCGACAGCCACGCCTGCACGCGGTCCCAGCGTTCCCAGCCACCGCGCTCGGCCAGTGCTCGGACGTAGACCGGGTCACCACCCGCCACGCGGTCCGCCACGAAAGCGCGGCAGATCTCTGTGGCCCGCTCGATCGCTTCCGGCAACTCCGAGCGCTGCTCCGGCGAGAGACCGTAGCCGTCGGCCAGGATCCGTAGCCGGGCGGGTGCGTCCAGTCCGTCGGGATGGAGGGCAGCCGCGGAGGCGGGGTCGAGCACGGGGACCCAGTACCGGGCGGCCATGGCGACGTCCCACAGCGGGCGGCCCGGGGCGGCCAGGTCGAAATCGATCAGAGCCGTGGCACGGCCGTCACGGAAGACGACGTTCTCCGGACAGACATCGTTGTGGCACAGCATCGTCCCTCCCTCCGGATCGGCCAGATCCGAGGGCCACTCGACGGAGGTGTCGACGGGGATGGAAGCACCGGCCTCATGCAGACGCCGGAGCAGGCTTCCCACCGACCTCAAGGCGTCCGGTGTCATCGCCCACCTCGGGAACGGCGGCAGAGCCACGTCACCGGGGATGAAGGTCAGCCGCTCGCGGCCGTCCGCGGTGAGGCCGACGGGGGTCGGAGCTCCGTCGAAACCGTGCTCCTTCAGCGCACGGAGGTGGGAATGCAGGGCGTGCACGGTGCGCGGAGCCGGGCGTTCCACCAGCGCACCGCGGCGGAATACCGCGCCCACGTTCACCATGCCGCCGAACAACGCTTCGCTGTCCGCCGCTTCTCCCTCAGACGTCATGCCGATCACGCTAGCGCCAGGCCGTAGCTGTCGTCGTGCGCTCGCACACCGCGCCCCGGCACCAGACGGCGCGGGTCCGGCAAGCGGCCCGACGGGCACGGTCTGCGACCAGCCCTTGAACAGGTTCGAAACCAGATGTCGCGTGATGATCCTTCCTGGTACTGTCGCCTCTCTCGCGCGGGGACGAGCGGCAGTTCCATGGGCGCCCCCTGCGTCAATCACCTTGGGGAGGGGCCCTTTCGTGAAGCGTCCGCAGGAAAGACGGGACACGCGCCGGCAGCGCGCGCTCGGCCGTATCGCTCTTACCGTCACGCTCACCGTGACCGCCGGAATCGGCACCGCTGCGGGGACAGCCGTCGCCGAGACCCGCGGCGCGTCCGCCGATCCTGTCGTCATCAGCCCGGGCGCACGCTTCGTGCCCCGCGCCACCATCGTCCTGAACGCCGGCGAGACCGGATTCCTCACCGCCCAGGAGGGTGACGACCGCCTCCGCTGGATCGACTACGCCACCGGCGCGACAACCGTCCTCGCCCACCGCCTGCCCGAGCCGCTCGCCTACGACGTGGATGAGTTCCGCTTCGCCCGGTACCCGTCGGACTTCGGCCATGGCTCCGACACCGTCGCCCTCTACACGGATTCCCCGGCCCCGCACGTGACGCTCCAGCAGCGGGCCGGCGGCGGACCGGCGACCACGGTCCCGATCCCGGAGGGCCAGACGTACGTCTCGACCTACGGCGACACCGTCATCACCCGGACCGGTGCCGAGAACGCCGCTACGAGCCTGCACCTCCTGCACATGGAGGACGGCGAGGTGCGGGAGCGGAAACTGGAAGGTCTTCCGGAGGGGTGGAACCTTTCCATCGGCGAGGGCGACGCCCGGTCCGTCGCCGTCCGCGGCATCAAGTGGGAGGACACCACGATGTCCCAGGGGTGGTGGGTCGTCGACCTCGCCACCGGCAGCGTGAAGGCGCTCTCCACGCAGGGCGAGAGCGTCTCCTTCGACCGCGACACCGTCTTCCACCTCGGAGCCCCGTCCGGCGACGCCGCGCAGGTGTACCGCCGTGACGACCTGGACGCGGAGCCGACCACCGTAGACCTGCGGGACGTGGCCTCGTACGACGACGTCGTCCGGCCCCTCGGGGACGAGTTCGTCACCGTGACCCCGCCCAACCCCGGCGACAACGAGTACCGGGGCAACCATCTCGTCCTGCGCGACGCCACGGGGAGCTGGAAGTCCCTGCTGGCTGTCGCCTCCCCCTCGGTGCACCGCACACCCGACGGCTCGCTCCTGGTGGCCGGCGCGGAGGAGAGCACCGACTACGGCGCACTCGACTGGGGGTACTACCTCTTCACCCCCGCCGCGGACGGCACCGTCACCCGCAAGCGCCTTGCGGACATAGAGGACCGGGAGGCCGCGCCGACCGGCATCTCGCTGGGCAGCGGCATCCTCACCACGGCCGACGACTCGCAGTACTACAGCCCCCACACCTACATCGGCGGCTATCGGAGCACCTGGCTGAAGGCCTCCGGCCGTCCGGAGGAGCTGAACTCGACCGTCGACGGCCTCGTGTCCGGCCGTGACGAAGACGGCTGCAACTCCACCGAGGGCGCCTATTGCGTGACCATGTTCGCGAGTGGCGACGGCTATCACGGCCGCAAGAACGCGACCGAGCAGGACGTCACCATGCTCTACCGGAACGGCTCCGCGTCCTGGGGCCCGAGGGTGACTTCCGGGCTCGGCAGCCCGCAAGTCGTCGACCTCTCGGGCCGGTTCGGTGTGGTGAACCAGGCATGGGGCGGTACGCAGGCGGTCCTCCACTTCAAGGACGCCGATACCGGGAGCACGCTCCAGAAGCGGGACCCGGTCGCGGCCTCCGTCTGGGGCAACACGCTGTGGAGCGCACTCGGCCGGTGGGACGACACCAGCTCGGGCGTGCCGACCGGGGTGACGGCGAAGAACCTGTCGACCGGTGCCGCCGGCGAGTCCTTCGACCCGGGCTGCGTCCCCAGTGACCTGCAGGCCGTGGGCCGTTGGGTGTACTGGCGGTGCAGCAACTACTGGCACGACTTCAAGGGCGCCGGCGTCTACGACCGGCAGGCCAAGCGTTCCCTGAAGCTCGGCTCCGACGAGACGCTCTTGGGCGACGGCTACCTGGTCCGCCGCTCGGACGCAACCGGCCTCACCCTCGTCGACCTGCACGACGGACTCCCGGTCAGCGACAAGGAGGCCGACCTGCCCCAGCGGGTGGTCGCCACCACCGCCGAGCTCGGTGACCGGACAGGGCGGCGTTCCGGTTGGACCGTCGACCGCTTCGGCGGTCACGTCGCCTACACGGGCGAGGATCGCCGGGTGCGGATCGTCCCGTCCGGCGTTCCGGCCTCCCAGATCGCCGTCATCGACGCCGACACGCCCGCCATGGACATCAAGGCCGGTGCCTGGAAGCCGCGTTGGTGGCTGTCGAAGCCGGCCGGCTCGTGGGCGCTGACGCTGACGAACAAGGCGACCGGGAAGAGCGTACGAACGCTCTCCGGCGGAGAGGCCCGAGGTCTGGTCGCGCCGTCGTGGGACGGCAAGGACTCGGCCGGGAACGTCGTCCCGAACGGGGCCTACACCTGGGCTCTCACAGCGAAGCCCGCCGACGGTGTCCAGGCGGACCTTTCGGTCCTCGGGACGGTGCAGGTCACCCGCGGTGCCGCCGTGCGCCGCGACCACGTCGGCGACGACGGCTACCCGGACCTCTACGCCCACGGCACCGACGGCTCCCTGCTCGTCTACCAGGGCAACGCCTCCGGCAAGGTGTCGGCGAGGGCCGACGGCGGCACCTGGCCCGCCACCTCCACCCTCGTCCCCTTCGGCGACCTCGACGGCGACGGCGTCAACGACACCCTCGTCACCGACAAGGACGGCTTCCTGTACCGCTACTCCCCCGAGCGCGGCAAGGTCGTCACCCCGGACGCCACGCACACGAAGATCGGCAGCGGCTGGACGGCCTTCGACGCCCTGACCTACTCCGGCGACTTCACCGCGGACGGCCTGCCCGACCTGGTGGCCCGCGAGACCTCCACCGGCAGCCTCTACCTGTACGCGGGCACCGGCACCGGCGGCTTCACCCGTACCGGCAGGATCGGCACCGGCTGGAAGTCCCTCACCATCGTCGGCGCCGGCGACCTCGACGGCGACAAGCACGCCGACCTCGCCGCCCGCACCGCCAACGGTGACCTCTACCGCTACTCCGGTACCGGCAAGGGCACCGTCGGCGCCGGCGTGAAAATCGGTTCCGGCTGGAACGGCATGGCTGACATCGTAGGCATCGGCGACCTCACCGGCGACGGCAAGGACGACATCCTCGGCCGCACCACGACCGGTGACCTGAACCGCTATGCCGGCAACGGCACCGGCGGCCTCGGCGCCGGTGCCAAGATCGGAACAGGCTGGAAG
>NZ_JBHWZS010000010.1:0-70948 GCF_042728155.1 Streptomyces sp. NPDC060209 | reverse complement strand
GCAGCAGACCGGTCGCGTCCCGCCGGGTCACCGGGACCCGGCGGAGTCACCGTCAGGCCGTGTGGAGGGTCAGCCCGTACCGGTTGAGGATCTCGTTGATCGGCTGGTGCCAGGTCTCACCACCGCTGCTGCAGTTGCCCCAGCCGCCCGATGTGACGCCCTGCGCCTGGTCGCCGCTGATGAACGAGCCGCCGGAGTCGCCCCCTTCGGCGCAGACGCTGGTCTTGGTCATCTGGTGGACGGCGCCCTGGCTGTAGTTCACGGTCTCGTTCTTGGCGAGGACGTTTCCGCAGTGCCAGTGGGTGGTGGAACCCGAGCGGCAGATCGAGGCGCCGATCGGGGCCTCGTTGGAGCCGCGGACCAGCTGGTCGGAGACGGTGCCCCAGCCGAGGACCACGGGGACGGTCCACCAACCGCTGCCCACGTTCACCCAGGCGTAGTCGTTGTCGGGGAAGGACGAGCCTTGGAAGGAGCCGATGGCCGAGCCGTCCCAGCCCCTGACAGCTCCGCCCGCCTGGCCGCAGTGGCCCGCCGTGACGAAGCCGCCGTGCACGGAGAAGCCTATGGAGCAGCGGACGTTGCCGGTGTAGTACGGGTCGCCGCCGACCGTTCCCGCGGCGAAGGTCTGCGGTGCCTCGGCGGTCTGCTTCACGGTGACGGGGCCGGCCTCGCGCGCCTTCGCGACGAACGCTCGGACATCGTTGTCACCCTGCTCGGAGGCGACGACGTTCACGATGACGCTGTTCGCCCGGGGGTCGACGTGCCAGCTGCTCACGCCCTTGGGTGCGGAGAGTGCGTCCAGCCGGTTCTTCACGGCGTCGAGCTCCCGCGCCGTGCGGTCGACCACCCGCACCTCCGCGCCGGTCGCACGGACGGCACCCGCCTTGGCGCTGTCCGTGACGGCGACCGTCAGCCGGCCGTTGCCCGCGTCGAACCAGGAGCCGCCGAACGACACCCCGGCCGCCCTCTGCGCCGTTCCCTGCAGGGCCGTCGCCTTCTTCTCCGCGGTGAGCCGCGCCTCGGCCTGATCCTTCGTCAGCCCTAGGTCGCGTTGCATGGCCGTGATGATCCCGGCCGACGCCTGGGGTTCGGCGGAGGGGTGGGAGTCGGCCGCGGCGGCCTGGGTCAGACCGGCGGTCGCCCAGGTGCCGATGATGAGCAGTGCGGAGAGACCCGTCCGCACCATCGTCGTATGTCTCAAGGGAGTGCCCCTTCTGTTGTTCCAGCTTCGTGGGGGTGGAACAGGAAGCATCCGAGAGCCGTCTGAGAGCGCTCTCAGAAGTGCCGCAACGGACTGTAGTCCAGTTCGACAGGCAGGTCCATGCCAATGACGGTCCGCGGATTCGTCGTCGGCTCCGCAGGATCAGGGTGCGAGCAGCGGAAGCCCGGCGGCCTGCCACGGCGCCCGGAAGGCGTCCCAACGGCCGCGGTTGCCCTCCGGCGAGGTGTCCCAGATCCGTACGGCGCCACCGGGGGCGGAGGTGACCTGCGGCCAGCCGGGGTCGCCGGTGGCGGCGAAGGCCGCCCATGCGTGCGTCATGCGCCCTGCGAGTTCACGGTCGGCGGCGTTCGGAGGTCCTCCTATGAGGAAGTGGACGGTCTCGTCCTCCACGGTGCCGAAGGCGAACGGGATGTCCGCGCAGTGCCAGGCCCTGACCGGCTCCCCGCGGCCGTCGCGCTGCCGGACGAAGCGGGAGAGGTAGGCCCGTCCGCCCGCCCGGGCGTGGAGCTCCGCCAGCCTGCTGCTGTACTCCCCGAACAGCAGGTCCCCGTACACGGCCAGGTAGACCTCGTTCACGGAGGCCTCGGGCATCAGCACACGGTAGGCGTCCAGCAGGGACCGCGGGAGCTGGTGGTCGGAGGCGAACACGGCAAGCCGCTGCTCCGTGGTCACTCGCGCGCAGCTGCCCACGGCGTCCAGCAGCCAGTACTCCTCAGGAGTGTGGCAGACCATCAGGTCCACCTCGCGGGCCGCTCCCGCGGCACACGCCGTGAGGGGGTCGACGGGCAGTCCGGCCACACCCGCCACCGGTCCGTAGATCGCGGGGTCGTAATGGCGGTGCCCCGACGCGGGGTCGCGCCGGTAGTTCTCCGCCACCTGGTCGGAGGCGTCGACGAGGGCTTTCGGGGAGGCCGACGCCAGCCCGTCGTACGTGGCGGGGACGCCGGCCGCCGCGGCCACCTCCCCCGTGGTGCGGGCCGCGGACTCCGGGGTGGCGCAGGCGTTCACGGCGCTGTGCGCGATGGCACGGCGGAACAGGCCACGCGCCCCGTCCATCGCCATCAGGCAGGCGACCGAGGTCGCTCCCGAGGACTGACCGGCCAGGGTGACCCGGCCGGGGTCGCCGCCGAACGCGGCGATGTTGTCCCGCACCCACCGCAGAGCGGCGATCTGGTCGAGCAGCCCCCGGTTGTCCGGACAGGGTTCCTCACCGTCGGTGGGCGGGACGTGGCCGAACCCTTCGAAGCCCAGACGGTAGTTGAGGGTGACGACCACGAGTCCGCGGCCGGCCAGGGCCGTCCCGTCGAAATCCGGTTGGGCGGAGGAGCCGAAGACGTAGGCGCCGCCGTGGATCCAGACGAGCACGGGAAGCGTCTCGCCGCAGTCGGCCGGAGTCCAGATGTTGAGGCTGAGGATGTCCTCGTCCCCCGGTGACCAGACCGGTGATCCGGGTAGCTCGGCCGACTGGGGAGCGACGGGCCCGAACGCGGCGCAGTCCCGGATTACCTCCCAGGGGGCGGCAGGGCGCGGGGCGCGGAACCTGTCGGCGCCGAAGGGCGGGGCGGCGTACGGGATTCCGCGCAGAACGACGACTCCCGGATCGCGGACGGTACGTTGCCCGGCGACTGCTCCGGCGTTCGTGGTGAACACTCTCATCCTCTTTCCCCCGTTCCGCCCCTGCCTGGGGCGCGGGATCAGCCTCGCACTCGACGGGCGGCCCCGGCCAACACCTGAATCGCATCGACTGACGCACCCCTGATGTGAATCAGTCGGGGGATCCACGGCCTGTCGGCCATGGATCGACGCCCACGTGCGCCGATCCTGGAAGGGCCCGCCCCGATCCGCCGTCCAGGAAGCTGGGTGACACCATGACGACCGACCCGTCGCAGGCAGCCGGCGTGCACGTACCGGATACGAGGCTGGCGGTCGAGGCGACCGAGCTGGTGCGCGACACGACCGACGAGCTCGTCTACCACCATTCCCGCCGGGTCTTCCTCTTCGGCGCCCTGCGGGGCCGCCGCCGGGATCTCTCGTTCGATCCGGAACTGCTGTACATCGGCGCCATGTTCCACGACCTGGGCCTGGGTGAGAACTTCCGCTCCAGCGGCCGGCGCTTCGAGGTGGACGGCGCGGACGAGGCGCGCCGCTTCCTGCAGTCCCACGGGGTGCCCGAGGACAGCGTGCGGCGGGTGTGGACGGCCATCGCCCTGCACACCACGCCCGGCATCCCGGCCTTCATGGATCCCGAGGTGGCGCTGGTGAGCGCCGGGGTGGAGTACGACGTGCTGGGCATCGGTTACGAGGACGTCTCCGACGCCGACCGCGCCGCTGTCGTCGCGCTCCATCCACGACCGGACTTCAAGCGGCGGATCCTCGCCGCGTTCACCGAAGGGATCCGCCCGAAGCCGGAGACGACCTTCGGCAACATCAAGGCCGACGTTCTCCAGCACTACGTTCCCGGCTTCGAACGCGGGGACTTCGTACGCGCCGTTCTCGAATCGCCGTGGCCGGAGTGACGGGTCCGCGCACCGGGCGCCCGACCCGTCCGTGGAGGAATCGATGATGCGCAAGGCCGGATCGGAGTGATCGTCATGACCGGGGACAGAGCGGAAATGCTGGAACGCCTCGATGTCTTCGTGGGTGAGTGGGTCCTGGAAGCGCGCTTTCCCGGCGACCAGCCGTCGACACCCGCCCCCGGAGGGGACGGTCCGATGGCACGCAGCCGGTTCGAATGGGCACTGGACGGTCAGGTCCTCGTGCAGCGCACCGAGATCCCCGCCCCCACGGCACCCGACGGCCTGATGATCGTACGAGCCGACCCGGGGACCGGCTCGTACACACAGCACTACTTCGATTCACGCGGCGTGGCCCGCCTGTACTCGATGAGCTTCGACGGCGGGGTGTGGACGCTCACCCGGGAGTCGCCCGACTTCACGCCCCTGGAATTCCGCCAGCGTTTCACCGGCACGTTCAGCGAGGACACCGACACCATCACCGGTGGCTGGGAGGTCCGCTTCGACGGCGGCGAGTGGGAGCACGACTTCGCCTTGACCTACCGCAGAGCGGGCTGATCCCGTTCCACCCGGACATCGGCGATTTCCCGCACGGTGGCCATGTCGCTGAAGGGCAGCAGGGCGTCACCGACGATCTGGTAGGGCTCGCTGCCCTTGCCGGCGATCAGGACGATGTCCTCGGGTCCGGCCTCGGACAGGGCGAAGGCGATGGCCCGGCGGCGGTCGGCGAAGCGTTCGTACGGGGTGCCGGTCTCCGCGATGCCCGGGACCACCTGGTCCAGGATCGCCTCGGGGTCCTCGTTGCGCGGGTTGTCCGAGGTCGGAACGCACAGGTCGGAGTGTGTCCCGGCGATCGTCCCCATCTCGGCACGCTTGGTGGTGTCCCTGTCCCCGCCGCAGCCGAAGACGGTGATGACCTTGGCACGGGCGAAGCCTCGGATGGTGCTGAGGACCTTGTTCAGGGAGTCCGGGGAGTGGGCGTAGTCCACGATCACCGAGGTGCCGGCGACGGTCGTGACACGTTCGAATCGGCCCGGGATCTGCGGCATCCGTTCGAGTGCGGAGACCAGCCCGGCAAGACCGTGCCCCATGGTGTGGCAGGCCGCCACCGTGGCCAGCGCGTTGGACACGGAGAACCTGCCGGGTGCGGGAATGGCGGCCGGGTATTTGCGGCCGTCGTGATGCAGCGTGAAGCGGGTGCCCGAGGCGTCGACGACCAGATCGGTGGCCCGGTAGTCGGCCGCGGTGTCGAGGGCGTACGTGGTCACCGCGCCGGGCATCATCGCGCCGATACGGGCCCCCACAGGGTCGTCGGCGTTGACCACGGCGTGCTTGCACAGCCCTTGGAAGAGCCGGAGCTTGGCGTCCCTGTAGTTGTCCATCGTGCCGTGGTCGTCCAGGTGGTCCTGGCTCAGGTTGGTGAACACCCCCACGTCGACGAACGTACGGTCGACCCGGTGGGTCAGCAGGCCCATGGACGTGGCCTCCAGCACCACGGTGCCCACCCCGCGATCACGCATCTGCCCCAGCAGGTACTGCAGGTCGGGGGATTCCGGTGTGGTCAGCACGGTCCGGGGCATCGGAATCACCTCGTCGCCGATGCGGCTTCCGGCCGTGCCGATGACTCCGGCCCTCGCCCCCTCGGAGATCCGCAGCACGGATTCGACCATGTACGAGACCGAGGTCTTCCCGTTGGTGCCGGTGATCGCCACCATGTTCATCCGCCGCCCCGGCTCGCCGTAGTAGCGGGAGGCGGCGACGGCGGCCGTACTGCGGGTGTCCGGCACCTGTACGACACAGACGTCCCCCGCTGCCGCGGGCAGTACGCAGCCGTCCTCCACCACGACCGCCACCGCGCCCCGGGCGACGGCGGGGGCGACCGCACCGGGGCCGCCCTCCAGGTGTCCGGGCACCGCGATGAACAGCGACCCCGGCACCACCCGGTCCACGTCGAAGGCCGTTCCGGCGGTGACGTGCGTCTTCTCCGGGTCGCCCTGGAGGATGTGGTGGTTCTGTCCGGCCAGCAGCTCGCTCAGCTTCAAGATGGTCCCTTCGAGGGTGGCTCGAGCCGTGGTGCGGCCGTCGCCGGAACGCCGCGACGGCGGTGCGCCGATGCAGCGGTGGTGAAGTGGAGCGCGTGCGACGTACGAGGTGGAAGCGGGGCCCGATGTGATCGGTGGGGCGTGGACGCACGGCCGGGAGACGGGACGATGCGTCGCCCCGGGAGCGCTAACCGCTGAAGGTCGCTAGCCGTGCCCGTGCAGGGCGGTACGGCAGCTTGCGAGCACACCGGGGGCAGCCTGGTGCAGGCACTTCCCTATGACGCCGGTGTGACCCATGGGGCCGAGTGTACGTCCGGACGGGTGGTCCGGATTCCGCTTCATGGGCGTACGGCAGCTCCCCACCTCGTCGACGCACCGAGCAGCGACACCGTGAACGGGTGCCGGGGAGCATTCAGGATCTGCTCCCTGGGGCCCTCCTCGACCACCTCTCCGCCGTCCAGCACGGCCACGCGTGTGGCCGGTGCCGCGGTGTCGAGGTCGTGCGTGATCAGCACGACGGCCGGACCGTCCTGACGGCGGACCAGCAGGGCGAGCAGGTCCAGCAGGGAGCGCCGGGTCACCGGATCGAGTCCCGAGGTGATCTCGTCGCAGACCAGCACCCGGGGCCTCGCGAGGAGCGCCCTGGCGAGGGCCGCGCGCTGGAGTTCGCCGCCGGACAGGCGGCCCGGCAGCCTGAGGACGAGCCCGTCGTCCAGTCCGAGGTCCGTCAGGACCCGCCGGGCCTCCGCCGCCGCCTCCTGGCGTTCGGCGCCGTGCAGGCGTACCGCTGTGCGGGCCACCTGGTCCAGGACGGGCCGGTGTTCGTCGAAGGCTGCCCGCGCGTCCTGGAAGACGTACTGCACGGCGGCGAGCTGCTCACGGCTGCGGTCCCGCAGGCTGCGGGGCAGCGCCTTGCCGTCGAGCAGGACCTGCCCGGTGTGGTCGCGGTGGAGGCCGGCGAGGCAGCGGGCCAGGGTGGTCTTGCCGCTGCCCGAGCGTCCGACGACGGCGAGGCATTCGCCGCTGCGGAGGGAGAGCCCGTCCACGCTCAGCACCGGGACGCGGGCGCCGCCGTTCCTGTGGCGGGCGGTGAGTCCGCTGATCGTCAGCAGCTCCGCACCGGTGCGCTCGGGGTCCGCGTACGGGAGGGTCCGAGGTTCGACGAGGAGCTCCCTGGTCCACGGGTGCGTGGGGGCGTCCAGGATCCGGTGGGCCGGACCCTGCTCCACCACCCGGCCGCCGCGCATCACCAGGACCTCGTCGGCCAGTTCGCGTACGACGTCGAGGTCGTGGCTGAGCAGCAGCACGGCGATCCCCCGGCCCGCCACCGCCGCGAGCTGGTCGACGATACGCCGCTTGGTCAGGGCGTCCTGCCCGGTGGTGGGTTCGTCCGCGACGATGACGCGGGCACCGAGGAGCAGCGCCTGTGCCAGGACGACACGCTGCTGCTGGCCTCCGGACAGCTGGTGCGGGTAGCGGCTCAGCACCTCGTCGGTGCCGTCGAGCTGGGCATCGGCGAGAGCTTCGTCGACCCGCTGCCGTGCCGCGGCGCGACGCTGCGACCGGGGCAGGTCCCGCACCTGCTGCCGCGCGATGTCCCGCAGGAGGGACCCGGTGCGGCGGGCGGGGTTGAGGACGGCCGCGGGGTGCTGGGGGACGTAGCCGATCCGGGTGCCGTGCACGGCCACCTCGCCCGTCACCCTCGCGCCGGCGGGGAATTCACCGAGCAGGGCGAGACCGGTCGTGGTCTTGCCGCTGCCGGAAGCGCCGACCAGGGCGGTCACGGTGCCGGGGCGGATCCGGAGCGAGACCCGGTCGACGAGCGCCCGCCCGTCGACCTCGACGGTCAGTCCGGTGACGGCGGCGATCACAGGGTTCTCATTCATGGGCGACGGCCCTTCCGGGGAGGGGTGCGGTTCTCCATGGCCGCGTCGACG
This sequence comes from Streptomyces sp. NPDC060209, assembly GCF_042728155.1. Taxonomy (NCBI): domain Bacteria; kingdom Bacillati; phylum Actinomycetota; class Actinomycetes; order Kitasatosporales; family Streptomycetaceae; genus Streptomyces; species Streptomyces sp. NPDC060209. Next base: position 63,234 of record NZ_JBHWZS010000010.1, on the reverse strand, counting down.
AGCAGATTGCTGCCCATGGTCAGTGCGACGATGAGCAGGGCGGGTACGACGACCGCCCAGGGCTGGATGAGCAGTCCGGTGCGGTTGCGGTCCACCATCACGGCCCAGTCGGCGGCATCGGGGGCGACTCCGATGCCCAGGAAGGCCGCCGTGGCCACCAGGTAGAGCACCCCGGTCAGCCGGATCCCCGCGTCTGCGGCCAGCGTGCGCAGGATGGACCGCCCCACGTATCCGACGGCGAGGCGCCACCAGCTCTCTCCCTGCATACGCAGCGCCTCCACAGCGGGCCGGGACGCCGCCTCCGCGGCGGCCGCGCGCACGATCCGGGCCGCGTCCGGTATCGAGACGAAGGCCACCAGCAGCGCGAGTCCCGCCGCTCCGGGCGGGAAGGCCGCGGCGACCAGCAGGATCATGAGCAGCGAGGGAACGGCGAGCAGCACATCCAGTGGCCGCATCAGCACTTCCTCCAGCCACCTTCGGTGGGTGAGCGCGCTGATCAGCCCGAGTGGCAGTGCGACGAGGTACGCGAGAGCCGTGGCCGCCAGCGCGACGAGGACCACGGGCCGCCCGCCGAGCAGCACCTGGTGCACGACGTCCCGGCCGACGAAGTCCGTGCCGAGCCAGTGGCCGCCGCCGAGGGTGAAGGAGGCGGCGCGGGCCGAGGGCTCCCCCACGAGGAACGGCCCGGCCAGGGCGAGGCCTAGCGGGACCGCGGCGACGGCTGCCCCTGGGCCGTATCTGCGGAGCCTCTTCACGCCGCCACCCCCGAGCGTGGTGCGAGCCGGTGGGTGACGAGGTCGGCGCCGAGGTTGAGCACGACGGTGGCGAGGCCGAAGACCACCGCGAGTCCCTGCACGACGGGGATGTCGCGGTCGGCCACCGCGTTCATGAGGAGGGTGCCGAGTCCGGGGATCACGTAGAGGGCCTCCACGACGATGACGCCGCACAGCAGCCAGTCGATGGTGCGGGCGAGCTGCTGGGTGGCGGGGGCGAGGGCGTTGGGCAGGGCGTGCCCGTAGCGGAGGCGTGCCCCGGGAATTCCGTAACGCTTGGCATGGGCGGTGTACGGGGCTGCGAGCGCCTCGATCATGCCGGCCCTGACCAGCCGGGCCAGCGAGCAGACGGGCCGGGCGAGCAGGACCAGGACGGGCAGGACGAGCACGGCGGGATGTGCGAGCAGACCGGTGCCGTGGCCGACGGCGGTCGGCGGGAGCCAGCCGAGCCGCAGGGCGAAGACGCTCACCAGCAGTACTCCGAGGGCGAATTCGGGAACGGCGTAGACGCCGAGGGTGGCGGAGCTGATCAACCGGTCGGTGAACCGCCCTTCGTGGCGGGCGGCGAGTACACCGAGGCCCACCCCCACCGGGACCAGGATCAGGACCGCGACCGTGGCGAGGAGCAGGGTGGGGCCGAAGCCGTCCGCGAGGAACCCGGCCACCGGCCGTCCGGAGGTGAGGGAGGTGCCGAAGTCGCCGTGCAGCAGCCCCATGACCCAGTCGGCCAGCCGCTCGTGGGCGGGCCGGTCGAGCCCCATCGCCTCACGGACGGCCACGATGCGCTGCGGATCGGGCTGGTCTCCGGCGAAGGCCACCGCGGCGTCGCCCGGCAGCGCCTCGGTGAGCGCGAAGACCAGCAGCACGACGGCCGCCGTCTGTACGACGCCGAGGAACACTCGCCGGGCGATCCAGGAACGCAGTCCGTTCACGCCAGCCAGACCTTGTCGAAGCGCGCCCAGTCCAGGGTGTTGGCGGGTGCTTCGCGGGCGACGCCCCGCAGGGAGGGTGCGGTGCCGAGGATCCAGTCACCGAAACCCCAGACGAGGAAGCCTCCTTCGGCGTGCAGCTGTCGCTGCATCCGCCCGTAGAGGGCGGCCCGGGCCTTCTTGTCCTTGGTGGACTGGGCCTGTTGGTAGAGCGCGTCGAAGGTCTTGTCCTGCCATTTGGTGGCGTTGGTGGTGGAGTCGGTGAGCAGCCGCTGGGAGATGTGGGACTCGATGGGCATGGCTCCGGACCGGTAGCAGCACAGGGTGCCGGAGTCGAGGATGTCCTTCCAGTAGGAGTCCTTGCTGCCCATCCGTACGTCGACGGTCACTCCGGCGCGTGCCGCCTGGTCGCGGAAGATCCCGGCGGCCTCGGTGAAGCCCGCGGCGACGGCGGAGGTGTCGAGGGTGACCTTCAGACCTTCGGCGCCGGCCTGCTTCAGGAGGTGGCGCGCGCGGTCGATGTCCTGTTCGCGCTGAGGGAGTTCGTCCGCGTAGTACTCGTATCCCTTGCCGAAGAGGTCGTTGCCGGTCTCGCCCGCGCCGGAGAGGGCGCCGTTCACCAGTTCCTCGCGGTCGGCGATGAGGAAGAACGCCTCGCGGACCCGGGGGTCGTCGAAGGGAGGGCGGTCGGTCTTCATGGCGAAGGCCTGCATGGCGCTGTTCCGGAGCCGGACGATCTCGATGCCGCCCGCCTTCTCGTGGGCGCGTCCGGTGGCGGGGTTGAGCTCGTGCGCGTACTCGATCTGGCCGCCGAGGAGGGCGTTGATCCGGGCGGACTCCTCGTTGGCCACGATGAATTCGAGCTCGTCCAGGTGCGGGGCCCCGTCCCAGTGGGCGTCGTGGCGCCGCAGGACGGTGGAGCGCCCGGGGGCGAAGGAGACGAACCGGAAGGGGCCGGAGCCGATCGGCTCGCGGTCGAACTCGGTGGCGCCGTCCTGGACGATGTAAGTCCCGAAGGCGGCCAGCACGTTGGGGAATTCGGCCGTCGGCCGCTTGAGCACGAACTCGACGGTCCGCTCCCCCGTCGCACGGCTCGCCTTCAGGTCGATGGGTTCCAGGGACGCACGGGCGCGGTACGCCTTGCGGGGATCGGCGATGCGCCGGTAGCTGTACAGGACGTCTGCGGCGGTCACCGGCTTCCCGTCGTGGAACTCCGCCTGCCTCAGCGTGACGGTCCAGCGGTCGAGGCCGTCGTTCGGCTCCCATTTCCCGGCCAGTCGTGGCACCGCGGACAGGTCGGCGCCGTAGTCGGCCAGCTTGTCGAAGAGCGCCTTGCTCCGGGCGGCGTCGGCGAAGAGGTTCCCCAGGTGCGGGTCGAGGGTTTCGCTCGCGCCGCCTCCGGCGAAGGCGGCGCGCACCCGTCCGCCGCGCCGGGGAGTGCCGTCCCCCTTGCCGGCGGCTCCGGTGGCGGTGGGCCCGGAGCATCCGGCGAGCGCGAGTGCGCCGAGTCCGGCCGCTCCCCCGGCCGCGGCGAGGAAGCCGCGCCTGCGCAGGCCGGGGAAGCGTTCGTGTCTGTCGGCTGATGCGGTCATGGCTGTTCTCCTGTTGCTGGGTGTGCTGAGTTGCCGGCGGATGGCATGGCCGGCTTCCTGACGGGCTTCTCGGCGGATCGCGCGACCGGTTTCCCGGCGGACTACCTGACCGGCTTGCGGGCGACGAGGTGGAGCCGGTCGCCGTCGGCGGCGGTACCGGGTTCGGCGCCCGGCTGCCAGGCCGGTTCGGTGCGTGGTCCGGGGCCGTCGTACAGGGCGAGGACATCGAATCCGTGGACGGTGAGGAAGTGGCGCAGTTCCTGGGGCAGGAGCAGCCGCCACGCGGAGTGCTCCTCGACGGGCGGGCTGCCGTCGTCGGCGGTCCAGCCGCGGGTGCGCCGCAGAAGCTGGGCGGCGCGGTCGACGCGCAGTGCGGTGGTCGAGCTGTACGTCGTGCCGTGCCAGGTGAAGCGGGATACGGCGGGCGCGGTGGGAGGTTCGTCCCGGCCGAGGAAGTACGCGCCGTTGCGCATCTCCGCGACCAGCAGGCCGCCGGGCACCAGAGCGCGGCGGCAGGAGGCCAGGAATCCGTCGAGCTGCTCGTTCGAATGGCAGTACAGCAGTGCACTGTCCAGGCACACCACGGCGTCGAAGGCCCGCTGACCGAAATCGAACCGGCTGAGATCGGCCTGTACGTACACCGGCCCCGGGTGGTGGGCGCGGGCGTGGGCGAGCATGGTGCCGGAGAGGTCGGCGGCTGTGACACGTCGTCCGGCGCCGTGGAGGCAGGCCGCGTCCCGGCCGGTCCCGCAGCCCAGGTCCAGGACGGCCGGGCCGGCGCCGTACCGGCACAGGAGGTCCTCCGCCCAACGGCCGGCGAGGCGTTCGGGGTCGGGGAATCTGGCCTCGTACAGCTCCGGGCGGTCGGTGAGCAGATTCCCCGTCAGGTGGTTCATGCCGTCACCGCCACGGGGGCGGGCCGTGTCCCGGGCAGGGTGCCGGTGCGCTGCAACCAGCTCAACGCGGCGGCCGAGACAAGGCCCGCCGCCAGGCAGCAGGCCCACGGGAGCAGTGCGGCCGCGCTGTTGTCCCCGCCGCGCCGGGCGGCGTCCATGGCCAGGCCGACGACGGCGTTGCCGAGAGCCGCGGCGATGCCGGAGACCGCGTAGAAGATCCCGAAATACGTGCCCGTCAGGGCCTGCCTCCCGAAGCCTGGGATCAGCTCCATGACGAAGGGCTGCGCGACCATGACTCCCAGGTGGAGCAGGAGGGCTCCGGCCAGCACGGGCAGGGCGCGCAGCGTGGCGCTCAGGGTTCCGTCCGGGGGTGCGTCTGTACCGGCGACGAGCATCGGCGGTACGAAGGCCAGCCCCATCAGCACCAGTCCGGTGGCGATCCAACGACCCCTGGTTCCACGTCCCTTCAGTGCGCGGGTGATCCGCAGCTGGAAGGCGATGCCCGCGATCGTCCCCACGAGGAAGACGAGTCCGGCGGCGCCGTCCCAGCCGGTGGCCTGCCGGGCGCCGGCGGGCAGCAGCAGATAGAGCTGGTTCTCCAGGGTGAACATGCCGACCATGGCCAGCGCGAAGGCTACGAAGGCACGGTTGCCGACGGCCTCACGCCAGTCGGCGGTGACGCTGCCCGTGGCCGGTGGCACGTGCCTGGTGGGGAGCACCAGGGCCTGGGCGACGGTGAGCAGGGCGAAGATTCCGGCGGCGGTGAGCGCGGAGGCCCGGAAGTCGACGAGAAGCAGGGCGCTGCCCAGGAGGGGACCGATGAGCGCGCCGGTTGTCGCGAAGACGTTGAAAAGGGCGAACGCCTCGGCCCTGCGTTCGCCTGCCTCCTGGGCGAGATAGGTGCGGACGGCGGGGTTGAACAGGGCGCCCGCCACCCCGCTGAGCACGGACGCGGCGATCAGTACGGGAAGGCCGTCGCCGAGCGCGAAGAGGGCGAAGCCGGCGGTGCGTATCGCGCAGCCGGCGATGATGACGCCGCGGGCGCCGAGCCGGTCGGCGGCGGAGCCGCCTATGAGGAAGAGTCCCTGCTGGCTCAGGTTGCGTACGCCTAGGACGATGCCGACGACCGCCGCCGACATGCCCAGGTCGTCGCCGAGGTGGGTGGCCAGGTAGGGGATGAGCAGGTAGAAGCCTGTGTTGACGCCGAGTTGGTTGACCAGCAGTACGCGGATGGCGAGCGGGAATCCGCGGATCTCGTGCCAGGTCCTCATGAGGCCGCGCTCCGGGCCCCGGCTGCGGCGCGGAGGTGTACTCCCAGCCCCGGCCGCCCGTTGGCCGCGACGAATCCGTCTTCGCCTCCGATGCCTGTCCAGGGGTCGTGGGCGAGCAGGAGGTGCCCGTCGAGGTCGGTCCAGCGGGCGCGGTCGGCGATATGGACGGCGGGGGCGATGCCGAGGGTGCTGGCGGTCAGGCAGCCGAGCATCAGGTCTGTGCCACTGCCCTCGATCAGGGCGGCGATACGGAGAGCGGCGTGGACGCCGCCGCATTTGGCGAGTTTGACGTTGATCCCGTGGACGCGTCCGGCGAGCCGCCGCGCGTCCTCGTAGGTGACCGCGTCCTCGTCCGCGATGACGGGCACGGGTGAGCGGGCGGCGAGCCGCGCGAGAGCTTCCGGGTCGCCGGGTGCGATCGGCTGTTCCACCGCCTCGATGCCCATATCGGCGAACCGGGGCAGGAGTGTGCGTGCCTGGTCCGCCGACCAGGCCCCGTTGGGGTCGAGGAGGAGCCGGGCGGCCGGGGCCGCGGCGCGGACGGCGCGCACCCGGTCCAGATCGGCTTCCTCGTCCCGGTCGCCCGCCTTGATCTTGATCACGGAGAAACCGGCCCCGGCCAGTCCGCGGGCCTGGGCGGCTGCCCGCCCCGGGGAGGTGAGGGAGATCGTGCGGGCGGTCGCGGCCTTCGGCGCCACGGGTGCCCCGAGGAAACGGTGCACGGCGGTGGCGGTGCGCTTGCCGACCAGGTCGAGGAGCGCCGCCTCGGTGGCGGCGGTCACGGCGGCCGGGGTGCCGGGCGCCGTGAGTTCGCCTTCGCGCAGGGCGTGCAGCGCGGTCTCCGGGCCGGGGAAGCGGGTGATCCGCTCACCGGTCCGGGTGGCGAGGCGTTCCAGGGTGGGGGTGTCGAGACCGTAGAAGACGCTGGTGACGGCCTCACCATGTCCGCTGAGCCCTTCGTGTTCGACGGTGAGGCGTACGGCGTCGCGGGCCGTCATGGTCGATCGCGAGATGCGCAGCGGCTCGGCGAGAACGAGCCGCACGGTGTGCTGGGTGAACTTCACGGCTGCCTCTCCAGGTGTTCCGCCAGCGGATCGATGACGGTGGTGCACCGGGCCCAGCCACCGGTCTGCCGGGCGCGTGGGTGCGGGATGTCGACGGGCTGCCCTGCCGCGAGGTCGGGGTCCAGGTGGTGGGCGGTCATGAAGTCGTCGTCGTAGACGGTGCCGAGGTAGCGGTGGGGCCCGTCCGGGAAGACGGTGGCGACGGCCGCCCCGGGGTGGGTGCGGGCGGCCCACGCGGCGACGCGTGCGACGGCTCCCGTGCTCCAGCCGCCGCTGACGAAGTTGCCCCGGGCGAGCCGCCGGCAGGCGTCGGCGGCCTCGGCCGGGCCGATCCAGTGGACCTCGTCGAAGGCGTCGTAGGCGACGTTGCGCGGATGGATACTGCTGCCGAGACCGCGCATCAGCCGGGGCGCCGCCTCTTGCCCGAAGATGGTGGATCCGGTGGAGTCGACGGCGACGAGGCGCAGGCCGGGCCAGTGCCTGCGCAGCGGTCCGGCGATCCCGGCGCTGTGCCCTCCCGTGCCGACGCTGCAGACGAGGATGTCGAGGTGGTCGAGCTGAGTGGCCAGTTCGGCTGCGAGCGACGCGTAACCGGCCGTGTTGTCCGGGTTGTTGTACTGGTCGGGCCAGTACGCGCCGGGCAGCCGGGCGAGCAGGTCGTGCAGCCTCTCCAGTCGGGCTCCCTGCCAGCCGCCGCGCGCTGCGGGCCGGTCCACCAGCTCAAGGCGCGCTCCGTACGAGCGGAGCAACTGCCGCATGGAGGGCTCCAGTTCACTGTCGCCGACGAGCACGACGGGGTGCCCGAGGGCCTGTCCGGCGAAGGCGAGCCCCATGCCGAGCGTGCCGGAGGTCGATTCCACGACCGGTGCGCCGGGGAGCAGTTCCCCGCGCTCCTCGGCGCCGAGGAGCATCGAGACGGCGGCCCGCGCCTTCATTCCGCCGACGGCGTGCCCTTCGAGCTTGGCCCAGAAGCCCGGGTGGGACAGGGGCAGTGCGGTGGTGATCCTGGCCAGCGGGGTGCGGCCGAGGAGGGCGAGGAGCTCGCGGTTGGGCGCGAGGGCGGGCAGGGATGCCGTGGTCACGAGGTGCCTCCGTCGTCCGCGCGGTAGCGGTGGACGGCGCCCGGTCCGCCGTCGAGCCAGAAGAAGGGATACGGCTCCGCGCACACCGCGGTCACCCCGGCGTCCAGGAAGCGGGGCAGGACCGCGCTCCCGGTCTGGGCGAACATGACCAGCGGCTTCCGGTGCTCCCGGGCGCTCCGGCGCAGCGGGTCGAAGGTCCCGTTGCCGAGCGTCATGCCGGAGGCCAGTACCGCGTCGCAGCGGCCGATCTCCCCGAGTGCGTCCGTGCCGATGGGCTCTCCCCACTCGGTGGTGCCGCCCTTCAGGTCACAGGGGATTCCGATGAGTCCACGCGAACGCAGCTCGGCCAACAGGGAGTTGACGACGCCGACCACCAGGACGTTGCCGCCGGGTGACACGTCCAGCAGGTCGACGACGGCAGCGGCCCGTGCCCGCGAACGCTCCAGCGAGGTTCCGGCGGGGACGGTCACCGGCTGCGCACCGTGGGACGGGGTGTGCGGCGTGACGTCCATCAGATAGGCGTCCAGTGCCGCGACCCGGACCGGCAGCAGGGGGTGGGCGAGGAGCTCGGCCACGTCCGCGCCGGCGCAGTCCTCGGCGGTTCCGGCGGGAAGGGCTCCGGGCTCGACCGCGCACGAGCCGACCGCGCGGCCGAGGCGGAGACTGAGGACCTCGTTGCGGTATCCGCCGCGCCGCCCGTCGTGCCGTGCGGCCTGGGACGTGGTGAAGGCCACGGCGATGCGGCGCGTCAGGGGGGCCGGGCCGAGTTCACCGCGGAGGGCCTGACCGAGGAGGGCGTCGAAGCACGGTGCGAGCGCGCGCGAGGTCGTCGTCATGAGCGCACCAGCAGGGGGCGCACTCCCGCGAGCAGGGTCTCGACGCGCTCCCGGGCACCGGGTCCGGTGGCGTCGCCCGCCATGATGTGCCCGAGGTAGGCGTTGTTGCTGTCCGCGGCCTCGACCGCGCGGCCCGCCTCGGCGAACTGGACCTCCAGCACCCCGTCGGCGTCCCGCACACCGTCGACGCCCTCCACGGACGCGAGCGTTCCCGCGCTGTCGGGGACGAGGAATCCGATGGCCGCACTGAGCAGTCCCGTGTCGCGGCGGCGAAGGTCGGGCTCCCTGCCGAGCGCGACATCGACGCAGGCGAGGGCAAGGTCGATCCCGGTGACATGGCGGACCAGCTCGGTGATGCGGTTGCCCGCGGGGCGGGGATTGACCTCCACGACCCGGGGGCCGTCGGCGGTCAGCTTGATCTCGGTGTGCGCCACGACGTCGTCGAGTCCCAGCGCCGCTCCGGCGCGCAGCGCGGTGCCGGTGGCGGCGGCGAGGTCGTCCGGATCCAGGGCGGCCGGGAACATGTGGCCGGTCTCCACGAAGGCCGGGGCCCCGCCGACGCTCTTGTCCGTCACACCGACGACGTGCGCGACGCCGCGGCAGGTCACGGTCTCCACGCTCACCTCGGGGCCCTGGAGGAACTCCTCGAGCAGGATGTGGGGCGTACGCCGCTGCCCCCTGGCGTTGCGTGGAAAGGCCGCCAGAGCGTTGCAGGCCTCGGCCAGCTGTTCCGCGTCGTCGATCCGGCGCACGAGCATGCCCGCGCAGAGGTCCACCGGCTTGACCACCAGTGGATAGCCGATGTCGCGGGCGGCCACGGCGGCCTCCGCCGCGTCCGCGCACACCGCGAAGCGGGGGCCGGGGATACCGGCGGCAGCCAGGACGCGGCGGGTGGCGTCCTTGCGGCAGGCGTGCTCCATGGCTTCGGCCGAGGGGCCCGGCAGGCCCAGCAGGGCGGCGATCCGGGCGACTGTCGGCAGGTAGTAGTCACAGGACGTGATCACCCCGTCGAATTGCAGAGCCTCGTGCAGCCGCTCGACTTGCGGAAGCAGCGTGTCGACGTCATTGGTGGGCGCGGTGACGACGTTACGGGCGGTGAGCAACGGATGGCCGGTCCCCTCCGGTGCGGATCGGAGGTAGTGGTGCAGGTCGCGGGTGAGGAAGGTGAAGTGGTGCCCTCCCTCCCCCAGCGCCCGTGGCAACAGTCTGCTCATCGATCCGACCCAGCTCTCGACCACCAACAGATGAGCCACGAGCTCCCCTTCTCACAGTGCCGTCGGTTGTACGGGCAGGCAGAGGTCACCCCATGCGGAGGCTGCCGGCCCGACCGCACACACGCTATCGATAATCGTTTTCATTGTCATCTAAAACAGCGTCACTGCTGTCGGGAACCGCCTTCCGTTGCGTCACTCGCCGGACCGGAGTGGAATTGCATACAGGGGGACCCGGAGGAAGGGGCACGCCATGACCGACAGCGACCGGGGGGACGACGTCTACCAGCCGCAGGAGCCGGAGGCCTCGGACCCCGCTGACCTGCTGGATCTGGAGGACACCCTGGACACGTCCGGGATCGCCGACGTCCTGGACGAGGGCTACTCCCCGCCGGACCGGCCCTGGGCGGTCGACGACGAGGGCACCACCGCCTCGGAGCAGCACACGGGCGAATCCCTCGACCACCGTCTGACCAGGGAGGTTCCCGAGAACTCCGACCCCGCCCGCGACGGTCCCGGCGATCTGGCGGACGGCGACGGGGAGCTCTATGACACGGAAGTGGGGACGGACCGCGCGGGCAGGCTCACGCAGGAGGGCGACGGGCATGTGCCGTCCACCCTCACCGCCCAGGACGTCGGCATCGACGGCGCGGCGGCGTCCGCCGAGGAGGCAGCGATGCATCTGATCCCCGAGGAGCAGGACCTGTTCGGGGAGGAGCCGGCCCGCTGAGGGCGCCGCCCCGGGCCCCCAGTCTCCGTCGGCCTCCCCTTCCGGTGCCCGCCCGCGTACGCATGCGCGTGAGCCCGCACGCCCCCGGTCCGGCTGAGCCCTCCGAGCACGTACGGAACGGCGGACCCCCGTCGTGCAACCATGTGCGCCCATGGCGCGAGGGTGCGCGGACGGACCGGCCGAAATGCGCCGCTGCGCTACCCGTGCCCCCTGAAAACACTTGGACGCCGACCACCCGGCCACGGGAGACTCTTCTCTCCCGGATCTCTTGCCGCCGACGCGTGGCGAGCGCTTCTGCCCGGTGCGGTGCCGCCCCCTTGAGGGGAGAGGCCCCCCATCACGGCGAAGCCCGGAGCAACTGCCCGCGAAACGACATGAGGTCGGCATGGGATCGCAGCAGTCTCACGACACCGGGCCGGGCAAGGGCCCTGTCCGGCTCGCACTCCGCCACTACCTGCGGGAAATCTCCCGCCAGCGCAGACTTTCCGTTCCGGCGCTCGCGCTCCCGGCACTCGGCAACATCGGGATCACATACGTCGCGCCGCTGGTCGTCGCCAAACTCGTCGGCCGGATCGCCGAGGACGGGGCCATAGGCATCCGTGAGGCGCTCCCCTACGTCGGCGTCTTCGCCGGAGTGCTGCTCCTGGCGGAAATCATGTGGCGGGCGGGGCTCCACTGTCTCAACCGCGTCGACGCCCGCGGCATCGAGCACCTGTATGTCACCGGCATGGACGAGCTGTTCGCCAAGGACGCCGCGTTCTTCCAGGACAACTTCGCCGGATCACTGACGAAGAGGGTGCTGAGCTTCGCCTCACGCTTCGAGGAGTTCGTCGATACGCTCACCTTCAACATCGTCGGAAGCCTGGCACCGCTGCTGTTCGGCACGGTGATCCTCTGGAGCTACGACCCCCTGCTGGTGGCCGGCCTGCTGACGATGATCACGCTCACCGCCGTGTGCGCGGCACCGCTCATCCGGCGCCGCCAGAAACTGGTCAACCGGCGTGAGGAGGCCATCGCGAGGGTCTCGGGCCACGTGTCCGACGCACTGATGAACATGGACACCGTGCGCGCCTTCGCCGCCGAGGAGCGCGAGGCCGCCGAACACCGGGCACGGGTCGCGGAGTCCAGGCGGCTGACGCTGCGCTCGTGGGACTACGGCAATCTCCGCATCGACACCCTCGTCGCGCCGCTGTCCGTGCTCACCAACGGGCTGGGACTGCTCCTCGCCGTCGGAATCAGCGCGGGCGGCGGCAGCGTGGAGGCGATCGTGGTCGCCTTCACGTACTACACCGGTTCGACCCGCATCATGTTCGAGTTCAATCAGATCTACCGCCGCCTCGAGAGCTCGATGACCGAGGCCGCGCAGTTCACCGAGCTGCTCCTCATCTCGCCCACCGTCCTCGACCCCGCCACACCCGAGCCGCTGGGCCGGCAGGCCGCGGACGTCCGCTTCGAGCATGTCACCTTCGCCCACGACGGTGGCGATCCGATCTTCGAGGGGCTCGAACTCGACGTGCCGAGCGGGGCGAGGATCGGCCTCGTCGGACGGTCCGGAGGCGGCAAGACCACACTCACCCGGCTGCTGCTGCGGATGGCCGACGTCCAGTCGGGCCGCATCCTGATCGGGGGTCAGGACATCAGCCGACTGCGCCAGTCGGACCTGCGGAGCCTGATCGCCTACGTCCCGCAGGAACCGGCCATGTTCCACCGCACCCTGCGCGAGAACATCCACTTCGCCCGCCCGGACGCCACCGACGCCGAGATCCGCGCCGCCGCCGACGCGGCCCATGTCACCGAGTTCGCCGATCAACTCCCCGCGGGGTTCGACACGATGGTCGGGGAACGCGGCGTCAAGCTCTCCGGCGGACAGCGCCAGCGGGTCGCACTCGCCCGGGCGATTCTGCGCGACGCACCGATCCTGCTGCTGGACGAGGCGACCAGCGCGCTGGACTCCGAGAGCGAGACCCTCGTACAGCAGGCACTCTGGCAGCTGATGGAGGGCCGGACCGCGCTGGTCGTCGCGCACCGTCTGAGTACGGTCGCGGCCATGGACCACCTCATCGTCCTCGACCACGGCCGCATCGTCGAGCAGGGCACGCATCACGAGCTCCTGCACACCGACGGCGCCTACGCCAAGCTCTGGCACCACCAGTCCGGCGGCTTCCTCGTCGACACCGCCAACGGCGAGCCCGCCGCCACGGCTGATCAGGCGCGGTGACGGTGGGGGTCCTTCCGGTTGGTTTGCATCAGGCTGGGCTCGCCTGATCCGGACGAAAGCCCCTCGGTCCCCGGTGCGACACGCATCGGGGACCTCCGGCGACCCGCACGCCGCTTGAGCAAGGAACCGTCAGTGTGCGCCCCGTGGAAGGAACCGTCAGCGTGCGCCCCGTGGAAGGAGCCGTCAGTGTGCGTCCCGCAACCCGAGAACGTATGCCGCGGTCAGTGCCACGGCGCGGTCTTCGTCATGTGACAGATCTGCGAGAGCACGTGCCGCCGTGATTCCCGGGATACCCGCGAGCGCCTCTGTCAGCCGTCGGCGTGCGGACGGTCCAAGGGTGCCGTGGGCGAGACGGTCGACGAGCCCGGTGGCGATCTGATCCGCCAACGCGGGGCGGCTCGCCAGCGCGCTCAGGGCATCGGCCGCATCGACGTCGTTCGTCTCCTCGACGACCATGTCGACGAGCGTCGGGACCGCGTCGGCCACTCCTCGTGCCCCGAGCGCCAACGCGGCATACCTGCGGACCACGATGTCGGAGTTCGTGAGGGCATCTTGCAGCAGTGCGGTCGCCTCACCGTCCGGAAACTCGGCGATGGACCGGACGGCGCGTTTCCGCACCTCCGGTGCCTCTGAGCCGAGGCCCTCCGCCAGCAGGGCCGATCCGACGGCGCCCGACTGCGCCAGAGCCCATCGAAGGGCTCCGGCGACATTCGGGTCCGTTTCGCTCAGCGCTGCCTCGACCAGTGCTTCCACGGGAACCGGAACCTCGTCGACCGAGGACAGGGCCGCGCACTGGCGCATCCCGGCGCTCTTCGACCCCAACGCATGGAGGAGTGCGACGATCTGGAGGACGTCCTCCCACCCGGCCGGTTCCGCCGCACCGATCCGACGGAGTCGCGTGAGCAGCTCCGTCTCGGCTGCGATGCGTTCCCTCGTCCGGCGGACGAGGTCGTCGACGAGGTCCGAAGGCGTGAAGCCGGGATCATCGAGCGCGCGCCCGACGTCACGCAGCGACAGCCCCAGTGACCGCAGGCTCTCGATATGGAAGATCCGCCGGATGTCCTCACTGGAGTACTGGCGATAGCCGGCGTCGGAACGACCCGTCGGGCGCACAAGACCGAGCGAGTCGTAATGCCTGAGCATGCGGGCGCTGACCCCGGACCGCCGTGCCACATCGCCGATCAGCACTGCTATTCATCCCTCCTGACCGGTCGTGCCGAGGGCTACGACGCGCTTCGCCTCCTCGATCGCGAATTCGAATCCGGCGTCCGGGTCGCCCAACAGCTTTTCCGTGGCGATCGCGTGCGCACGCACGCGGGGGTCGAAATCCGTCATCGCAGCGCGCAGAGCAGGCAGAATCACCTCACCGAGCGCGATCAGCGCCCTGCTGAGGCTCAGCTGCGTCTCTCGTTCGCCGCGCCCGAGCTGTGTCGACAATACTGGGGCAAGCTCCTGCTCCTCGCCCTCGGGCACGAGCACGACCGCTGCTCGCCAAGCGCTCCGCGCCACCTCGTCATCGGCGTCGGACAGAAGCGACCGTGTGATCGCCGGCCATGCTTGCCGATCCCCGATCTTGGACAGCGTGTGCAACGCCTGGCTCCGTGCCTGCGCGCGCTCCGAGCGGACCTCCTTGAGGAGCTCCGGGACCGTCATCGACGCCGAGTGGCGGGTGAGCGCCCATGTGAGTATTTCGCGCACGTGAAAATCGGGCTCGATCGCACATCGTTCGATGAGCTTGTCCACACACCGCGGGTCCGGGGTCGTGCCGACCGCCAGCGCTGCCCGCAGCCGCACTGACGAGCGACTGTCCTCCAGCGCCTGAACAGCTCGAATCGTGTCCGTGTCCTGTTTCGACATGGTCATCGGGCCACCTCCTCGGCCACAGTGAAGACCTTGTCACCGTGTCAAGGTCAAGCGAGGCGGCGCCGCTCCTCGCTCTGGGACCCGGGCTGGTGGAACCCGCTCGTGGTACCCGGCTGAGGCATCTCCCGGCCCCGCTCCGAAACCTCCGGCCGCACAGCGGTGCGGTGTCGAGGGCTCATTGACAATCCGAACGATCACGCTGAGACTCGATCGCATGCACGAGGTCCAGCCCCTTCCCAGCGAGCGCTGTCCCCGCCTCGTCCGCGCGTCAAGCGCCGGGTGTTGATCTTCACTCCACCCCTCTCGCCGCAGCGCCCGCTCACCCGCACCTGATCCGGTTCCTCCGTCATGTGCTGTCCGGGCGCGGTGATGTGCCGGTCGTCGGCGCCATCGGCGACGACCGCCTCCCGTCCTGGCCCGGCCTGACCGGTTCGTCGCGGCCGGCCCATGTCGCCGGCCGCGCGGTCTGAGGCCTCGGCAGGACGACGCCCCCTCTTCACCACAGTCCTGGCCTGCCGCGCCCCCGCGCGCGGGCCGATCAGTGATCGGAAGACATGATGAGCCCGAAGTTTCTCTGGTACATCCCCAACACCGTCGAGCCCGGCCACCGGGGCGACGACACCACAACCGGCTGGGGGTCCATCGAGTACTCGACCGAGCTCGCCCGCACGGCGGAGGCGCACGGCTGGAGCGGCGCCCTGCTCGGCACCGGCTGGGGACGCCCCGACACCTTCACCGTGGCCACGGCACTGGCAGCGCGCACCACGACGTTCGAGCCCCTGATCGCGGTGCGCCCCGGATACTGGCAGCCGGCCCACCTCGCAGGTGCGGCAGCCACCCTCGACCAACTCAGCCGTGGACGGGTCCTGTTCAACATCGTCAGCGGACTGGACAACCTCGGCGCGTACGGCGACACCAATGTCGACCCGGCCCAACGGTACGCCCGTACACAGGAGTTCCTTCACCTTCTGCGGCGCCTGTGGACCGAGGAGGACGTCACGTTCAGTGGCGACTTCTTCCAGGTCACCGGCTCCACGGTCGCTCCCCGCCCGTACGCGACCGGCGAGAGAGCACACCCCACGCTCTATTTCGGCGGCGCCTCCCCGGCCGCCGAGCGGGTGTCGGCGGCCGAGGCGGACGTCCAGCTCTTCTGGGGCGAGCCACTCGACGGAGTGGCCGAACGCATCGACCGGCTCAAGGCGTTGAGCGAACAGACGGAACGCCGGCACAAGCCGCTGGAGTTCGGGCTGCGGATCACCACGCTGGTGCGTGACACCACCGAGGAGGCCTGGCAGGCGGCGGAGGAGAAGGTCTCCGCGCTGGCAGCGGCCGACGGGGCCGCCTGGGCGGCCAACCGCAGGACGGCGGTGGGCCAGCAGCGGCTCTTCGACCTCGCCTCGCGGGGGGAGGTGCTCGACACCTGCCTGTACACCACTCCGGGCAGGTTCGGGGCCGGCGGGGCGGCGACCACCTGGCTGGTCGGCTCGCCCGAGGACGTCGCCACGGCGCTGGAGAACTACCGCAAGCTCGGCATCACCCACTTCGTCCTCTCCGACACCCCCTACAAGCAGGAGATCAGCCGCATAGGCGACCAGTTGCTCCCCCTGCTGCGCGAGCCGTCCGTCTGACGGACACGGCGCGCGCAACGCACGACACCGGACGGGCGAAGAAGAACGGCGTGTTGCGTGACGACGCACCCCCTGGACGCCGACTATTTGTATCTGCCAGGCTTTCCGGCGTGATCGACACAGCGCGCATCCCGTCCCGGGCACGTACGGGCGCCGCCGGGTTTCCCGTCCTTCCATGGCGGGCCGGTGGCGGCCCCGGTCCCCGATGCCGTCACGCCTGTCGCTGAGCAGTCGCCCACCTCTGTCTCACCGATCCGATCCCCACGCACCGTGCACGCCGGCTCCATACGGCTGCCCGCGCGCTGTCCGCGTCCCCGCCCCGGAAAGGGAGCAGCATCATGACGACCTACCGGTCCCTCGGCCGTACGGGTGTGAAGGTCAGCCCACTGACACTCGGCGCCATGAATTTCGGCGCCTGGGCGAACCGCGACCACGACGACGCCGTCAAGATCATTCATCAGGCGCTGGATTCGGGTATCAACGTCATCGACACCGCTGACGTCTACTCCCGGGGTGAGAACGAGGAGATCGTGGGCAAGGCCCTCGCGGGTGGGCGTCGCGACGACGTGTTCCTGGCGACCAAGTTCCACGGCCGGGTTGACGACAACCCCCATCACCAGGGCAACTCCCGCCGCTGGATCCTCAAGGCCGTCGAGGACAGCCTGCGCCGCCTGAACACCGATCACATCGACCTGTACCAGGCCCACCGCCCCGATCCCTCCACCGACTTCGAGGAAACCCTCGGAGCCCTCGACGATCTCGTACGGCAGGGGAAGATCCGTTACTTCGGGACCACCACCTTCGAACCCCATCAGATCGTCGAGGGGCAGTGGGCCGCGCAGCGCCTGCGTCTGCAGCGCCCCGTCACCGAACAGCCCCCGTACTCCCTCCTGGCCCGGGCGGCCGAGCGCGCGGTGCTGCCCGTCGCCGAGCGGTACGGCCTTGGCGTCCTGCCCTGGAGTCCGCTGGCCGGCGGCTGGCTGTCCGGCCGCTACCGCAAGGGGGACCCGGCGCACACCGAGTCCAGCCGCCTGGAGCGTCAGCCGCACCGTCACGATCCCGCACTCGAGGCGAACCGGCGCAAGCGCGAGGCGGCGGAACAGCTCGGGGAGCTCGCCGACGAGGCGGGTCTGTCCCTGATCCACCTCGCGCTGGCGTTCGTCCTGGAGCATCCGGCCGTGTCCACTGTGATCATCGGCCCGCGCACCCAGGAACACCTGGCGAGCCAGCTGGGCGCCGCCGATGTCCGCCTGTCGCGCGACGTGCTGGACCGGATCGACGAGATCGTGGCGCCCGGAGTCACGATCAGTCCCGCGGACGAGGGCTACCAGCCCCCGTCCCTGACCGAGGCGTCCACGCGACGCCGGGGGCCGCACGACCGGTGACGACGGTCGCCAGGGCTGCACGGCGGTCGGGGTGGCCTGATGCCTTCCGGCCGCTGTGACACGCCCCGGCCCGGTTCCCGCGCGCATCAGCCTCACCCGGGTCGGGCATGCGAACATGACCGGGCTGCGTACGGATACCCGGCCCGGGCGCCGCCCGTCCGTCCCCGGCACGGGCCCACCCCGGCGCAAGAGCTCGTCGATCGCACAGGAGTGGACCACCGCATGCCCACCACCCCCTCGTCCGAACCCACCGCCCGGATCGGCGTCACCGGACTCGCCGTCATGGGCAGCAATCTCGCCCGTAACTTCGCCCGTCACGGCCACACCGTCGCCGTCCACAACCGCACCGCGGCCCGCACCCGGGCTCTCATCGACGCGCACGGCAAGGAGGGGGACTTCGTCCCCGCCGAGACCGCCGAGGAGTTCGTAGCCTCCCTCCAGAAGCCCCGCCGCATCGTCATCATGGTCAAGGCCGGTGAGCCGACCGACGCCGTCATCGAGGAGTTCGCCGCCCTCCTGGAGGACGGCGACGTCCTCATCGACGGCGGCAACGCCCACTTCCAGGACACCCGGCGACGCGAGAAGGCCCTGCGGGAGCGGGGCATCCACTTCGTCGGGACCGGCATCTCCGGGGGTGAGGAGGGGGCGCTGAACGGGCCGAGCATGATGCCCGGCGGATCGGCGGAGTCCTACACCTCCCTCGGGCCTCTCCTCGAGAGCATCGCCGCCAAGGCCGACGACGGCACGCCCTGCTGCACGCACATCGGGCCGGACGGCGCCGGGCACTTCGTGAAGATGGTGCACAACGTCGCATAGTTTGGCGAAGCCGCAGTTCAGGGCCATGCTCACGGGTTCCCGGTCAGCAATACCCCAGCATGAGTCAGGAAACGCGCACCATGGCAACCCCCCTCGTTCGCGGCATGGGCAGCTTATTCAAGAACTGCCGCTGCACCCGTCAGAATCGCTGCCCCCACCCGTATGCGCTCCGGTACCGGGACGCCTCCGGTCGGCAGCGCGAAGAAACCGGGTATACCACCCAGCAGGACGCGATGGACCGACTGACCAGCGTGTACCACGAGAAGCGGCACATGCCCGAGCGGCAAGCCGCAGCCCAGCGGGAGATCGGTCGCCAGAGGTTCGGGCCCTACGCAGCCTCGTGGCTTACCCGGCAGCGCCACTACACCCCGGGCAGCGTCCGCACGGTGAACCAGGTTCTGAAGAGCCAGATATTTCCCGTCCTCGAGTCTCGGCGCGTCAACACCTTCACGACGACCGTGGTCGAGGACTTCATCATTTCGATGGAGGAACGATCCGTCGGACTGGCCGCACAACAGAACGCCTTCGACACCCTCAAGAAGATCCTGTTGGACGCCCATCGCCGCGGAGGAATATCCACGGACCCGTTCGTCGGCGTCATCTCGCCCGAGTACATCCCGCGCAAGATCGCCATCCCCACACTGGACGAGATCCACGCTCTCAAGGAGCACGGCAGCGACGAACTGCGCGTCGTGATCGATCTCATGCACGGTTGCGGACTACGCAACGGCGAGGCCTACGCCGCGAACCTGGAACGATTCGTGGCAGATGACGTCTACCGCGTCACCGAACAGATAGACGGCCGCACGCGGCGGCCGGCGCGCCTCAAGCATCGGAAGCCGGGCGAGTTTCGCGAATGTCCCCTTCCGCCGACCGTACGGGAGTCCCTCCTCGGCTACGCGCAGGCTGTCGAGATCGGCGCCAACGGCTACCTGCTCCGGGGCCAGAGGTCCCCGCATTGGGGGCACTCGACCATGCAGTACCAGTGATGGATGGCGAGGAAGAAGGCCGGAATCACGCGGAAGCTCAACCCTTACTCCCTGCGCCACTTCTTCGCGTCGAACTGCCTCTCCAAGGGGGTGCCGATCACCGATGTAGCGGAGTGGATGGGCCACAGCAACATCAACATGACCTTCAAGATCTACCGGCATCTGATGCCTGCCTCGGTCGGCCGAGCAGCCCGACTGCTCAACGAAGGACTCTGACGGGCAGGCATGACGAAGGGCCGGGCATCTGCCCGGCCCTTCACGTCGTCTTCTGCTGCTGCTGCGCCCAGCGGTCGAGGTCAGCCACGCAGAACTTCAGCTTGCCCCCGAAGTAGTACCTGGGGATCCCGTGCCGTCGGGACTCTTCGATACATCCATCGTTCCGTCATGTCGAGGTAGATAGCGGCAGCCGCGACTCCAACATAGCGACGCTCCACGTCACGCCTCCTTCATTACGACCAGTCCGAGGAACGGTCTACACGTCATCGACGGCCACACCAACCCAAGATGTCGGCGAGAGACGGACGAGGGCGTCCGGGGAACTCCCCGACACCAAGGCGACCCAAAGGCCACAAACGGCTGAGCGTCGTAGGCTCGAATCCCGTATCAGCACGAAGGTCCGTCAATGTGCCGGACACGGCACGACCGAAGGCAGGGTCATCATGAGTAGCACAGCCCAGATCGGTGTCACCGGACTCGCGGTGATGGGCCGCAACCTGGCCCGCAACTTCGCCCGCAACGGGTACACCGTGGCCCTCCACAACCGCACCGCGGCGAAGACACGCGCCCTCGTCGAGGAGTTCGGCGACGAGGGGGTCTTCGTCGCCACCGAGTCCGCCGAGGACTTCGTCGCGGCACTGGAGCGCCCTCGGCGCTTGGTGGTCATGGTGAAGGCCGGCGACCCGACGGACGCGGTCATCGCCGAGTTCGCCCCGCTCCTCGAACCCGGCGACATGATCATCGACGGTGGCAACGCCCACTTCGCCGACACCCGCCGCCGCGAGAAGGCTCTGCGCGACCAGGGCATCCACTTCGTCGGCACCGGCGTCTCCGGGGGCGAGGAGGGCGCCCTCAACGGGCCCAGCATCATGCCGGGCGGCAGCAAGGAGTCCTACGCCTCCCTGGGCCCGATGCTGGAGAAGATCTCCGCGAAGGCCAAGGACGGCGCCCCCTGCGTCACCCACATCGGCCCTGACGGGGCGGGTCACTTCGTTAAAATGGTACATAACGGGATCGAATATGCCGATATGCAGCTGATCGGCGAGGCGTTCCAGTTGCTGCGCGACGTGGCGGGCTACTCCCCCGCCGAGATCGCGGACATCTTCCGCACCTGGAACACCGGTCGCCTGGACTCGTATCTCATCGAGATCACCGCCGAGGTGCTCTCCCACACCGACGCGGCCACGGACAAGCCCTTCGTGGACGTCGTCCTGGACCAGGCCGAGCAGAAGGGCACCGGCCGCTGGACCGTGCAGATCGCCCTCGACCTGGGCGTCCCCGTCTCCGGCATCGCCGAGGCCGTCTTCGCCCGCTCCGTCTCCGGCCACGCCGCCCTCCGCGAGGCCTCACGCCACCTAGCCGGCCCCACGGCCAGCACCTTGGGCAAGGACGAGGCGGCAGCCTTCGCCGACCAGGTCGAACAGGCCCTGTACGCCTCCAAGATCGTCTCGTACACCCAGGGCTTCCACCAGATCGCTGCCGGCAGCGATCAGTACGACTGGAACGTCGACCTGGGCAAGGTCGCGGCGATCTGGCGCGGCGGATGCATCATCCGGGCCGCGTTCCTCGACAGGATCACCAGCGCCTACGAGGCGCAGCCCCAGCTGCCCAGCCTGCTCGCCGACAAGAGCTTCGCCGAGGAGATCGCCGCCGCGCAGGACGACTGGCGCACCGTGATCGCCACCGCCGTCACCCAGGGCGTCCCCACCCCCGCCTTCGCCGCCACCCTCGCCTACTACGACTCCCTGCGCGCCGAACGCCTCCCCGCCGCCCTCACCCAGGGCCAACGCGACTACTTCGGCGCACACACCTACCACCGCACCGACCGCAAGGGCACCTTCCACACCCTCTGGGGCGGCGACAAAACCGAAACCGAAAGCTGACCGACCACCCAACGAAAAGCGACGCCGGAGCAGAATCGCCTCAGAGGCGATCGGGAGGCAGAAGAGAACAGAGGAGATGGACGGGACCAGCTCCCGTCCATCGCACCCCGGCGCACAAGGACACAAGCGAGAGGAACGCCCCGACCCACAGCTGGCACTTATGTTCCCTTGTACGCGGAGTACAAGGAACCGCTGTACGCCGCTCCCCCGCTGCTCCAGCGGATAGTCGACGCGGGCCGGCTCGGCCGCAAGACGGGGTCGGGGTTCTACCCGTACGACTGACCGCCCGCCCGCGGGCCCGGCGCTCACGCCGCCGGGCCCGCAGGGGGACGTTCATCGAGGTCAGGGCCGTGTGCGGCCCTGAAGGGCCTCTTGTTCTACTGCCGACCCGGCATCCTGCCGGAGCGCTACGGATCAACTGCGCGAGCCCGAAGCCCTGAGCCTTTCAGCGCTGTCGCAGTCTTCCGTGCTTGTACTGCAAAAACTCCCTCGGATGTCCCTCCGACAGAGCTGAAATTCCCTGAAAAGTCCCTGGCGACTCGGACCCCGGACCTACGCACTACGAGACCGCGAGCGATCTGCCACCTGGTGACGTATTCCCTGATCAGAGCACGCACAGCAGGTTGACCTGCGCCACCCCCTAATGCACTGCCCAAAGGCGTCCGTCACCGGCTGGCCACCGGTGGATCCGCCAGTGGCCTACCGGCGCGACCCCACTTGAGCTGGCCGCGTCAGGTCACCCGTTCGTAGCGACGAGCACCAGTCGCTGTCGCATTCTTCCAAGTCGGGGTGGCAGGTCAGCTGGTGTAGACGACTTGGAGGCCGTACACGCGTCCGTCTACGACGTATGCAGGGGCAATGAGGAACCGGACACGTTGCCGAGGGTCACAGGCGGGCCAGGGTTCCTGTTGTCAGGGTCCTCTATGCGTCGGTCCAGCGGATCGGGTGACCGGATTGATCGGCGGTCAGCCAGGATCCGTCTCCGAGGGGCTGGATGTCGTAGGGATTCTCCGCGTGAGCATCGAACGCAGCTTGGACCTGACCGGAGCGCACATCGACGCGGTAGTGGCGGAACCACTCCTGCTCGTCCTCAGTTTCGCCGGCCAGGGTGACGATGACGGTGTCCTGGTTCAGGTAGCCGCCGCTCCATTCCACACAGATCTCGTCCGGGTCGTGTCCGAAGGCGTCGACGGAGAGGATGGACGTCACCTCGCCGTCCGGGTAGGTGTGGATGGCGACGTCGGCCTGCTCGTGGTCGACGGTCATGAACTGGCGTCCGTCGGGCGCCAGGTCGATGAGGCACCGGTCGCTCCAGGGATAGCGGATGAGATCCATCCGGCCCTCGGCCACCGACGCGCGGTAGATGACCGAGCCGTCCTGCCCTTCTCCCACATCGAGGAACACCTGATCGCCCGCTGGGTGCAACAGATGCTGACCACCATGGCCGACTGTCTCCAGATCCGCCTGCGCGATGACCGCTCCTGTCCCAACGTCCAGGGCAACCCACTGATCGGGGCGGTTACGACCGGCCATGGCATCAGGCCGGTAAACCCAGACCACAAGTCCGTCCAACGACAGCACGCAGCTGGGCCGGTGCCCGAATTGCTGGTCTGACTGCGGCTCGAACTCCGACCGCCAGACTTCGGTCCCGTCTGCTGTCACGCAGACAACTGCGTTCAGGGTCGTGTAGTAGGCGCGCTGGAGATCTGCGGGAACGGCGTGGTCGACGACGTCATCCTCGGCAGACGGCCGACAGATCATGGCGGGTGACAGCACACCCCCGACATCGGCAGCCAGGTCATAGGCGCAGATGCTTCCGTCAACGAGCCGCGTGATGACCTGGAGGGGTCGAGTGGATTGAGCCATGTCAGGAGGTTAGCCTCCAGCCGATCTTCAAGAAGCCATCGTTTTCTGAAGGTCTGGCGCTCAAGACCGAACAGCAGCGACACGCCTTCAAAAACTCCTTCAGAAACCCCGGACTTCAACAACCCTCTGCACACCGTTTCTTGAGAAGATCTCGTGCATGAACGCGCCCCTGGAGCCCTCCGAACTCCTCACGCCCTCGCCCGCCGTCCTCACCGACATCCGGATCGGCTACGCGAGGGTGTCGACCGGCGGGCAGAAGCTCGACCGCCAGATCGACGCGCTCACCACGGCGGGATGCCGCCACACTTCGCCGACAAGAAGTCCGGCAAGAACGACCTGCGACCCGAGCTGAAGGCGTGCCACGCCTTCCTCGCCCCTGGCGACACCCTCGTCGTCCCCTCGCTCGACCGCTACGGCCGCAGCCTCCAGGACCTCGTCAACATGGTCGTCGAGCTGCGTGAGCGCGGCGTCGGCTTCCAGTCCCTGCACGAGGCACTCGACACCACCACCCCCGGCGGGCGCCTGATCTTCCACGTCTTCACCGCCCTCGCCGAGTTCATCCGCGAACTCATCGTCGCCGGCACCCACGAGGGCCTCGCAGCCGCCCGTGCCCGCGGCAAGGTCGGCGGACGCCCCACCGTCGTCAACGAGGACCTCATCCGCGCAGCCCGCGACATGCTGCCCAACCCGGAGAACAGCGTCACCACCATCGCCAAGATCCTGGGCGTCTCCGTCGGCACGCTGTACAGGGAGCCTTCAAGGGCGTCAAGATACCGATGAACGTGCTGGACTTCGGAGCGAAGGCAGCAGACTCCTGGAAGCGTGCGGACGACATCATCGCCCACGTCGGAGGGACTGCGAAACTGGGCGACGACGCCGAGGAATGGGCAGTGCGGAACATCGGAGCCCTCGGCAGCAAGGCACACGCGATTCACATCACCGCGGACACTTTGGCGGATCGCTTCGCGGTCGCCGTGGCCAAGGAGTTCGGCGACCGCAACCTGTACCGAGCCGGCGCGGGGGTTACGGACATGGTCTTTCAGAAGGCGATGCCCCAGCTGATCGAAAGCACCCCGCTGGGACGTATCCCCGCGCTCGCAGACTCCGTCCGGCCCATCGTCGACGGCGCAGGGGAAACGGTCGGCCGCTATATCGATCCCCGATCCTGGACTGCCCGCGGCTACGAGGCGGCCCTCGGCGCGAAGAACCTGTACAAGGAAGGCGTACGCGTGGCGACCGATCCGGTCCAGTACGGATCCGAGAAGATCCACGAGAAAATCGACCAGGCGAGAGAGACAGCGGGCGACGTCTTCGGCCGCCTCTCGGACGCCAACCCCTTTGGATGACACCGTGGACCACACTCCGTACTCGTTCCTCGTCTCCGTGAACAATCCCGTCCCGGTGCCCGACCCGGCGCAGGCACACCTACCACCCGACGCCGAAATGACCTCGACGATCCGGCTGTCGACCCCCCGACGCCCTGAAGACACCCCGCTGGCACGCGTCTTCACCCCCCGCAGTGCACAGCGCCTCGGCCTCCAGGTGCCCGCGCCTTTCTGGATCCACTGCGGACCGGACAGTCGACTGTGGTGTTCGGTGCGTTCCGTCGCTCCGGACGTCTATGACGTCTGCACAGCCGACGGCGCCCCCCTGGCCACCATCACCCGCCGAGCCGCGGGCCTCCTGCCCTGGCCTCGGCGCGCCCGATGGTCGGCGCTGATCACCAACGCGCCACGGCCGGTCACGGGAAAGGTGGGCACCTGGTACGCGTGGCTCATCTACGTGGCGACAGCCCCCGTATGGCTCCTCTTCGCGCTCTGCGTGATGGTCTACTCGTTCTTCGACGGCACCCCGGACGACCACACCTTCAAAAGCCCGTGTCGGACCCGCTGGCGCGCACCCGGCACGGGCACGGCACTGGACTACCGAGGCATCAGCAAGACCTATCGTCTCGACCCCCAGCGCCTGGACACCCGAGTCGCTTACGCTCTGGCAGTCGTCCAGACCTGGGAACGTGCTGGCCGAGCCGAGCAAAAGGTGGGATGAACCAACTCCGGGCCCACCCCGTGGCGGGGTGGTTGTCAGGCGCCCCAGCCGACGGACGAGACGAATGGTGTACCCGCCGAAGTCGGTGCCGATGTCCTGGATGATCTCGTCCCAGATGGCGTCTGGTTCCTGGGGGGCCCTGCCCTCGAGTCAGGCGTCAACGGAAAGGTCCGCACACCGCAGGCCACGCTCCGGCGCCCAGAATGTTGCGGCATCACGTCAACATGCTCGGCCGGCACTCGTTCCAGCTGCCGACCTGCCTGGCGACCGCGCGGGGATCAATACAGACACCGGGCCAATTCGCTCTCGCTCGATGACCATCCGCCGGTTACTCCCGCCTGCACCGGCACACGTTCAACGTCCTCACCGGCTCCCCGGAACGGGCTCCTCACTCCTCCCCAAGACGCGGCCGGAACACAGACGGGGTGCTTCCTCGTACGTGTCCCCGCCCGAGGTTCCGGAGGGTTGCTCACAGGGCTCACGCCCGGAGCGAGCAGTCGTCGGCCGGGGCCGGCGCGGGCAGGCAGGCACTGTCCGCCCGACGTCAGGCTGATGACCCGCTGTCGACTACCAGGTCGGTGCCGACCAGCGACCCGGCCGCAGGCGAGGCGAGGTAGAGCACCGCGGCCGCCACTTCCTCGGCCTCCGCGACCCGGCCGAGCGGGTTCTCCGACTTCATGCGCTCGGCACGGTCGGCCTCGGTCTCGCCGGGCCGCAGTGACATGGGGGCGGCGGAGGCGCCCGGGCTGACCGCGTTGATGCGGATGCCCTGGTGGATGTGGTCGAGAGCGGCGGCGCGGGTCAGCGCGGATACCGCTGCCTTCGAGGTGATGTACGCGGCGGTGTTCGGGATGCGCAGGTGCGCGCCGAGGTTGGAGGAGATGTTGACGATGACCCCTCCGCCGTTTTCCTTCATGTGCGCGATCTCGTGCTTCATGGCCAGCCAGACGCCGGTGACATTGGTCCGCAGCACGGCGTCCCAGTCCTCCTCACTCACGTCTCCGACCGGTACGGTGCCGCGGAGTATCCCTGCGTTGTTTACCGCGATGTCCAGTGCGCCGAAGCGGCTGGCGCTCTCGCGCACGAGGTCCTGGAGCAGGACGGAATCCGTGACATCGGCCGTGACGGCCACGGCGGTGCCGCCGTCGGCCTCGATGAGGCCCACTGTCTCGTCCAGGGGGGCCGCGGTGCGCCCAGCGGCGACCACGGATGCGCCTTCGGCGGCGAAGGCGAGGGCGATCGCGCGGCCGAGCCCAGAGCCTGCGCCGGAGACGAGCACGGTCTTTCCGGTGAAGCGGTTCATTTCTGCGTCCTCTTCGATCGATGGGTCAGTCAGTGCGGTGGTTGAGGAGTGCGGCGACGGCCAGGGCCGCCCCCGTGGCGGCCAGGGACCATGCGTCGCCGTCGAGTGTGAGCAGGAGGGCGAACAGGACGGTGGGGCCGAGCTCCATCGCGCTGTTCATCACGCCGCCCGCCAGCCCGGTCTGCTGCTGCGGTACGCCCTGGGTCGCGAGCACGGCGGCTCCCCCGAAGGAGGCCGCGGTGCCGACTGGCAGCAGTACGAGGCCAGGCAGCAGTCCGTACGCGTACGGGGTATGTGCATCGAGTCCGGTAGCGGCGAGGAGAGCGAGCCCTGCCGCAGCGGTCCCGAGCCCGGCGGTCGTAAGCGCCCGGGCCCCGTAACGGACGATCAGCGGCCCCGCCGCCCGGCCCGAGGCGAGCAGCGCGAAGGCGAACGGCACGAAAGCCGCTGATGTCTGCAGTGGTGACCAGTCGCGTGTCTGCTGGAGGTAGAACGAGAGGACCACGAAGGTCATCGAGGTCCCGCAGGCGCTCAGCGCGATGGCTGCGAGGGCGAGGGCTCGCTTCCGCTCCAGCAGGAAGCGAGCCGGCAGCAGGGGGTCGCGGACGCAGCGCTCGGAGTACAGGAACGCGGTCAGCAGCGTGGCTCCTCCCAGCAATGGCACGAGCACGCCCACCGAAGACCAGGGCCGGGCGTCGGTAAGGACGAGTCCGTAGCTGGCGAGGGTCGTTCCGGCTGCGGCAAGAAGGGCACCGGGCAGGTCGAGAGTCCTGTCCGGGTCCGGCGCGGTGCGCGGAAGCAGCCGGGAGGTGAGAGCGAGCGCCCCGACGGCGACCGCGAGCGGCACGACGAAGGTCCAACGCCAGGAGAGCAGCGACACGATGACGCCGGCGAGCAGATTACCGGCGGTCGCACCGAGTACGGAGAGGCCGCCCCAGGTGGCCATCGCCTTGCCGTACGCAGCGAGGGACGGGACTGCGGCGCGAAGTACCGCCATCGCGGCTGGCGCCACGAGTGCCGCGCCAGTGCCCTGCGCGAAACGCGCGACGAGCAGTAATTCGATGCCGGAAGAGAACGGGGCAGCGGCCGACGCGGTCGCGAAGAGTGCCAGGCCTGCGACGAGGGTACGCCGCCCGCCGTAGCGGTCGGCGAGCCGGCCTCCGAAGAGCAGCAGCCCGGCGAAGGCCAATCCGTATGCGGTACTGAGCAGGACTAAGTCGTGGCGCTGCAGGCCGAGTTCACGCCCGATCTGAGGCAGTGGTACAGCGATCACGGTCAGCGTGAATATGAGCGTGGTCTGGATGCTGCCGAGAAGGACGAAGGCGTGTCGGTGCCGCACCTCGGCAGCGTGGGTGGCTTCCCCAGCGGTCAACGCCACTCCCATATTTGATCGAACGGTCTATTATTTGGCCATGCGAGATGCGTCATGCGGCGAGAAGCGAGAGCTCGCGGTCCTCCGGTGGGGGCAATCAATCCAGCAGAGTGAGTGCCTGTTCGGCCGCGTCCTGCACCCGGGCTGGATCGCTTGACGCCTTGCCGACGATTCGTATGCCCTGCAGCAGGACGAGCAGCGTGCGAGCGAGAGCGCGCGGGTCGCGGTCCTGCGGCAGTTCACCCTGCGCCTGGGCCCGCACGAGCGCGGCGTGGAGCGGGGTTTCGACGTGCTCCCAGCTGATCTCGACCCGACGGGCCGCCGCGAGGTCGTGTGGAGCGAGTTCCGCCGCGGTGTTGGTGATGAGGCAGCCGTACAGCCGGTCCTCGGGGGAGGCGGCTTCCGAGGCGAAGCGGCGTACCACCGCGCGCACGGCGGGCAGTGCGGGGCCTGGCTGCGACAGCTCGGCGAGGAGGGAAGGGTCGCGCCCCTCGGTGTAACGGTCCATGGCCTTCAGGTACAGCTCGTGCTTGTTACCGAAGGTGGCGTAGATGCTGGCGCGGCCGATGCCGAGGTGCTCGACGAGGTCGGCCATCGATGTCGCTTCGTAACCGCGTCGCCAGAACAGCTCGAGGGCCGACTGCAGCGCGGCATCCGGATCGAATTCCTTGGTCCTGGCCATACCTGAACCTTAGAACTATTCAGAACGATCGGTCAACAAATATTTGCCGCTCACGCGCGTCGGGGTGGTGCGACGCGGCCACGCGCCGCACTCTCTGGTGCGCGGCGCATCGAAAACGGAACTCGGGCGGTCTGGCTGCTCGGCCCCGATTCCCGTCCGCTCCGGATCGAGCGCCGCTTGGCTCTTCAGGTCAAGGTCGGGATCTGCTGTCGGCGTCTGGCCAGCTGGACAGGCAAATCAGCGAAGTAGGGCAGCCGCGATGGGGTGTCAGCCCCTTCTGACAGCATGCTGCTGTGACAGACACACGCCGACTCGGGACAGCGGAGGCGGAGCAGGTGCTGCCGCGTTTCACCCGCGGTGGCCCCAAGCACTCCATCGGCGGCCTGGGCGAGGCGGGCACGGCTCGGCTGCTGTCCCTGTCCGGCCCGGCGGCTCGATCTTCCGGGCCCGGCATTCCACCAGCAGGGCCTCGCACTACCGGTCCTCCACCAGCTCGACGGGACAGACCTCCACCGCGAGCCACTCGGCCAGCGCCCTCTCGCTTGCGACCGTCGACGGCCTGAACCCCAGGGCCTCGCGGATCTGCTTGCGGTGGTACTCGGCAGTCCGGCCGACCAGCGTGTACTTCGCGAAGTCGGCGGCCGGGACCTTCACGAGACCGTCCGGCCGGGCCGCGCGGATCAACCGGAGCGCGGCCAGGGAGTTCACGGCGCCTTTGCGAAGAAGGTCAGCCCGACGAAGCCGATACCGACGACGATGGCCGGCGCGCAGTCCTGCAGCGGGCTGTCCTCGGCCGGCGCTGCCGCCGTCGGGAGCGGGGCCCCCGGTCTACGCGGGCACGGACTCGGGGTGCAGGACCACCTTCGTCCACCCCGGGCTGCGCTTGTCGAAGTTCTCGTACGCGCTGGGCGCCTCGTGGAGCGGGAGTTCGTGCGAGACCAGGAAGGACGGTTCGGCCTCGCCGCCGGCGATCAGGTCCCGCAGCGCTCGGTTGTACCGTTTGACCGGTGCCTGCCCCGTGCCCATGGCCTGCCCCTTGAACCACATGAGGCCGTAGTCCAGAGGGACCTTCCCCTTGGCCTCCAATTCGTTCTGCGCTTCCTTCCCGCCGGGGTCCTCAGGCAGGAACACGCCGACGACGCCGAGCCGGCCGGTGAAGCGCACCGAGTCGATGAGCTGGTTGAGCGTGAGGGACGCGTCCTCCTGGCCCTGCGGATCGTGGGCCTGGTAGCCCACGCACTCGCAGCCGTTGTCCGCACCGAGCCCGAGGGTGGCCTCCTTGATCACCTCGGCGGGGTCCTGCTTGCTCGTGTCGATCGCGATCGCGCCCACGTGCTCCGCCAGCGCCAGCCGGTCCGGGTGGTGGTCGGCGACCCACACCCGCCCCGCGCCCTTGAGCACGGCGGAGTACGCGGCCATCAGGCCGACCGGACCGGCCCCGAAGACCACAGTCTGGTCGCCCGGCTTAACACCGGCCATCTCGGTGGCGTGATAGCCGGTCGGGAAGATGTCCGCAAGCATCACGTAGTCCTTCTGCCGCTCGGCAGCGTCCTCGCCGAGCCGCAGCGCGTTGAAGTCGCCGAACGGTACGCGCAGGTACTCCGCCTGGCCACCCGCGTACGGCCCCATCTCGGCGAACCCGTACGCCGCTCCGGCCATGGCGGGCTCGGGCTGCATGGTGAGGCAGTAGTTCGTCAGTCCCCGCTCACACTGTTTGCAGAAGCCGCAGGCGATGTTGAAGGGCAGGACGACGTACTCTCCCACCTTCACCTTGCTGATCCCGGAGCCGACCTCCACCACCTCGCCCATGTTCTCGTGTCCGAGGCTGCGCCCCTGCTCGAAGGACGTACGCCCCTCGTACATGTGCAGGTCCGAGCCGCAGATGTTCGTGGAGGTGATCCGGACGATGATGTCGTTGGGATGTTCAATCCTGGCATCGGGGACCTCGCTGACGCTGACATCGTGCGGGCCGTTGTACACCACTGCCTTCATGTCGAGTCACGCTTCCCGACCACTCGGCCACGGCCCCGAGTCACCGTCCCCGACGGCAGGGCGCGGGTGATCCGTTCGCTTGTCCAGGGCACCCGTCGCGGCCGCTCGTCGGCGCCGGCCCGCGCCGGGCTCATCTATCCACTGTGGCACCGGCCGGACGGCGTGGCGAACGCTCGACGAGCCACGGGGGCCGCGTGTCCCGGCACCTTCCGGAGCCGGTGCGGATCCCGGGCCGCCCGTCCCTGCCGCCGCGCGGCCCGGTAGCTGTGACCCGGACCTCTGCCGCGCCGCCCGTACCCGCTGGACGCTCGTCGTCTTCGCCGTGTTCATCACCCGTGCAGAACTCATGTGACTTACCGTCACGGCACGAGCACCTAGGCCGTGTGGCGAAAATGGATCTTGGGCTGTGAATGATCACGGTTCATGGGGCGGGAGATCTCACGGACGAGCAGTGCTCGGTTCTGGGTCCGTTGTTGCCGAAGGGCGCCAGGGAGGGGCGGCCGCCTGTTGGCCTCGGCGGCAGTTGATCGACGGCATACGGTTCCGGGCCCGGAGCGGGGTTCAGTGGCGGGACATGCCCGTCGAGTACCGGCCGTGGGGCGGGTCTACGACCTGTTCCGCCGATGGCAGCGGAACGGCGCCTGGCACCGGATCCTCACCCGGCTCCAGTCTCTGGCCGAGGTGCGATCATTGGGACCTGAGCGTCGGCTACACGGTCTGCCGCACCCACCAGCATGCGGCCAGGGCCGCAATCAGGGCGCTCGGCATCGTCGCCACACTGGCCGGCCTGCGCGCCGGGGACGGCCGCGACGTCCTACGGGAGTTCTCCCAGCACACCGACATCAAGATGCGCCACGTCGCCGAACTCATCGTGGAATGGGTCCTTCCGTGCTGGGCACACCGAACGAGTGGTTGGTGGCGCGGCATGGGGTGCAGGCGGGAGCGGGTGTTCGCGGTGACACCCGCGATCGTGACCTTGCTGGTGAGAGCAGGCCGCGTGCTGGGAGACCGAGGAGATCTGGCCGTACCGCCTGTCCCGGCCGGCGGAAGCCAGCGTGTCACGTGGCGCCGACGCTTCCCCAGGGACATCCTGTGGGCACTTGCGATCGCGGGGACAGCCGACGAGAAGGGTCCAGCCATGCGGGTGTCGTCGCAGGGCGTTACGGTCGTGATTCTCCTCGCGGACCCGGACGCGCCGACGGAAATCGCTCAGCGCATGGCCCGGATACTTCCTGATCGGCTCGCCGACAAGTCAGGCCAGGGGCAACGGTTCGACGTCGAGGTGGTCAGTGAGCCCTTCACCGCAGGGACCGAGGACCCGCCCACCTTGATGCGCCGGATCGTAGAGCGCAGAAGTGCGGAGAACTGGGACATCGTCGTGGCCCTCACCGACCTTCCGCTGCACTCACACAGGCGCAAGCTCGTTGTGGATCTGAGTCACGAAAACGGCGTGGCGCTGCTGTCCCTTCCGTCACTGGGGGGCTGGCGGCTGCAGAGAAAGGCCCGGCGGGCCGTGGAAGAAGCCGTGCTCAGCTTGGCAAGCCCGCGGGCCACTGGGGCTGAGGGAGCTCCGCGAAGTCAGCCACCGTTGGGGCCCTTCGTCGGTCGTCTCGCACCTGTCCATCCAGGCCCGGTCGATGAGGAGGAGACCGCCGATCTGCGCTACGTCGCCAGCGGGCCACGCGGCTACCTCAGAGTGCTCCTCGGTATGGTCCGCGCCAACCGGCCGTGGCGGCTGGTGCCGGGTCTGTCCAAGGCCCTGGCGGCCGCACTCGCCACGGGAGCCATCGCCACCGTGAACTCCACCGTCTGGAGCCTGGCCGCGTCCCTGAGCGCGCCACGCCTCGTGATCGCCATGGTCGGTTCTGTCGGGCTCATGATCGGCTGGCTGATCGTGGACGCGAACCTGTGGCATCGAACAGCGGAGGGCTCGCCGGAGGCGAGGAAGAGGGCGGCTCTCTACAACACCTCGACCGTCGTGACCGTGGGTATCGGGGTGCTCGTCTGTTACGTGGGTTTGATGGTCATCAACCTGGTGTGGGCGCTGTTCATCCTCAACGACCAGGTGTTCGCTTCCATGACACGAACCCCGCTTCACCCCACGGAGTACTGGACGTTGTCCTGGTTCGTCGCTTCGACTGCCACAGTGGGCGGCGCACTGGGATCGGGCTTGGAGAGCGACGAGGCGATCCGAGCAGCCGCCTACCCCAAACGCGAACAGGAACGTCGCCGCGTGCTCCAGGACGAGCACGTGGACTAGGCAGTTTGTGTCTGGATCATCGGGCTGACCAGAGGCGCTCTCGCGGACAAGGCCCGTGTCGGATTCCCAGAGGCTGGTGGTCGGAGACATGGCAGGACCCTTCCAGGACAGGTGGTCGATGAGGAAGGAAGCGAGGTCCCGCCGCGCGGCGGTGTCGGCCTCGACCTCGGCCCAGAATGCTCGGATCTCCTGGCCCGCCGCGGCTGGTTCCAGCGTGCTGACGTGCTGGATGCGGGCCAAGGGCATCCCCAGGCGCCGAAGCCAGGCGACGAGCCGGGCCTGGTCCATCTCCAGCTGATGGCCGGCCGCTGGATGGACCTCGGCATGTTCAACGCGCACGGGGTCCCGGGTGCCGACGCGTTGGGCGCGGCCATTTGCATCTGTCGGGAGCGTTGTGCGGTCGAGAGAGCGGGCCCGGAATCAGTTGGCATGACTCCGGGCCCGCTCCGTGTGGGTGTCGCTGCTGTCAGGCGGCCCAGCCGATGGATGAGACGTTGGCGTACTTGTCCCAGTCGGTGCCGAAGTCCTGGAGGATCTCGTCCCAGATGGCGTCTAGTTCCTCGACGTCGTCGGCGAGCCAGGCGTCGAGCAGCTCACCACCGACATCGCCACCGCGCAGGAAGCCGCGGCCGCCCACCACATCGCCATACAGGCTGCGGCGGGCCCCGCCGTCACCACGCACCAGCAGGCCACAGAGGCCGTGCGCAGCGCCCTCGCCGCTTCCCCTACCCATGGTGCATGTGAGATCTCAGCCCATGATGGCACGCCGACGCGACGGCCTTTTGGAGAAACCTCCACCACCTCGGGCCTTCTCCCTCGCTCCGATCACTGGCCCGTACGAGGCCGGCCGCATGGCTCACGTACGCCGAAAGGATCGGAGCGGGGCGTGCCGGGGACTATGGCGGTCACTGCGTACCGGTCGCCCGTCTACGGCTGACTGCAATGAGCCCTGCTCCCACGATGGGCATTCCGCCGGCCGCAGCGGCGCCGACGATGCCAAGGGAGGTAAGTCCTGTTTCGGCGAGGGTGGGCTTTGAGGACTGCCCCCGGGCGGCGTCGCGAATGACGTCGGTGACAGCGTCCGGGTGGGAGATCATCACGCTGTGGGAGGAGTCGATCTCAACGGTGTGGGAGTCGGCGCGCTTGGCTTGGAAGCGCTCCAAGTCGGGCGCGATGGCCCTGTCGTTGGTGGCGACGACGGCCCATGACGGAATGGTCCTCCACGCGGCCGAAGTCACTTTGTCGGTGAAGGCCGTGGCTGAGATGGGGCGTTGGCTTGCGGCCGCCACCGACGTGGCTGTCTGGGGCAGGTCTGCAGCGGCGACGGCGCGGAACTTGTCCGGCGAGACGTAGAGATCCGTGCCCGTGGAGCCGTCCGCGTTCGTGAAGGGCCTCTGCACCAAGGCGGGGTTGAGCGCGCTGCCAGGGAACTTGGCGCCCAGTTCGCCGAGGGCTTCGGCAGGCAAAGCGGCCAGCGTGCGATCGATGCGGTGGGTGCTGATACACATGATCGAAGAGACGGCTCGCCATGCGGGTCACGCCGACATCCTCCGTGAGCAGGCTGACGGATCCATCGGCAGGTAGATACCGCTCTACAAGCCGGCTAGAGCACGGCGGTTGACCGATGAAGAGGGCCGCTAGTGCTCTGACCGGGATGGTTCGCCGGGTTGTGCTTCGCGGTGAGGGGTCGTGGGCCGGTTGGATGTGGGGACACATCCAATCTGGTGCATGGAGGCGTGGTGGCAGAGCCGGTCAAAGTCCGCAGACTGACCGACCAAGAGGGGCAGCGGTTGCAGCAGATTGTGCGGCGGGGCAGCACCAGCTCGGTGCGCTACCGGCGCGCGATGATGCTGTTGGCCTCGGCCAGCGGGAACCGCGTGCCGGTGATTGCCCAGCTGGTGGCGGCCGACGAGGATACTGTGCGCGACGTCATTCACCGCTTCAACGAGATCGGCCCGGCCTGTCTGGACCCTCAGTGGGCGGGAGGCCGTCCCCGCCAACTCAGCTCTGAGGACGAGAACTTCGTCGTACAGACGGCAACCACCCGCCCGGCCAAGCTCGCCCAGCCCTTCACTCGCTGGTCGATTCGCAAGCTCGCCGCCTAGGCCCCGGTGTCCTAGCTCAGACACCAGCCGCAATGTAGCGGGTGATCATACGCTCGCCGTCGTGGCGGCCTTCTCGTCGTGCTCGCGGAGCATTCGCATGACGGTGGCGGGTGAGGGGCGCTGGCCCTTCTTCGTGCCGGTGGTGATGACGAGCCGCTTGGCGATGTCGCGCAGGCTCATCTCCTGGTCGCGCAGGTGGAGGGCCATGGACAGCATGTCCGGGTCGGTGACGCCCGCGCCGCCGATGGTCTTGCCGCGCTTTCGGGCGGACTCATGGCCTTCGAGGGTGCGGTCGCGGATGTACTCGCGCTCCATGCCCGACATGGCCGCCAGCACGGTGAAGACGATGCCGGAGGGGGCGTGCGAGCCCTTCAGTTCCCCGGTGAGGAACTCCAGTCCGACGTCACTGGCCTTCAGTTCCTCGGCGAGCATGGCGAGTTCGATGCCGCGGCCGAGCCGCTTGTGCTCGTGGACGACGAGGGTCACGGCGGCGCCGGAGGAGCGGATCTCCCCGGCGAGCTTCACGACGGTCTCCAGTTCGGGGCGCTTCGTGGCGCGGGTGGAGATCTTCTCCGAGAAGATGCGGGTCACCCCGGCCGCGGCGAGGGAGTCGAGCTGCGCGTCCAGGAACTGCCGGGCGGTCGAGGCGCGGGCGTAGCCGAGGCGGACGTGTCCGACCGGTTCGGCGCCGGCGCTGACGGGCCGGGGCAGTTCGGTCCACGCCGAGCCGGGCTTGCGTACGGCGGGGGTCGGCACGCTGAGGGCCTTGGCGAGGTGGGGCACGAGGCGGAAGCGGGCGGTGTGGTACTGGATGGCCACCTTGCCCTTGCCGGTCCGGCAAGGGGAGCCCGCGGGGGCCGCGCAGGAGGACATGGGGCAGTCGCGCGATTCCACGCGCTTGAAGTCGTCGCTCACACCTCGGAGCGTTTCATGGGTGTGTTTCAGGAGGCAAGTCGTTTGCAACAACTCATGAAACATGATTGCCGCAGGTGGGCCGCCGGGCGGCCGGGTGTTTCACGAGCGACCACCTATGAAACGCGCTGAGGCGAAGTCGCACTATCGGTGCGGGTCTCCGGGTTGTGTTGGCTGATCAGCTGTGTGCTGGGAGCGGTCTTGGCGCCGGGTGGCGTGGAGGGAGCCGAGCAGGTGGAGGGAGTGGGCGCTGGGGCTGCCCGGTTCGGCGTGGTAGATGACGAGCTGCTGGCCGGGTGCCTCGCGTACGTCGAACGCCTGGTAGGTGAGCGTGAGCGGGCCGACATCCGGGTGGAGGAAGTGTTTGGCGTCCTGCGTCTTGCCTCGCACGGTGTGGGACTGCCACAGGCGCGCGAAGTCCGCGCTGTGCTCGGTGAGGGTGCCGACGAGTTCGCGCAGCCGCGGGTTGTCCGGTTCGAAGCCGGTCGCCTCGCGGAGGTTGGCGACGGTGGCTTGTGCCGCCCGGTTCCAGTCCGTGTAGAAGGTAGGGCCGGCGGGGTCGAGGAAGGCCATGCGGGCGAGGTTGTCCGCCGGGGTGAACGCCGAGTAGAGGGCCTGGGCCAGCGCGTTGACTGCGAGGAGGTCGAGGGTTCGGTTCATGACGAACGCCGGGGTGTTGGGGTAGCCGTCCATCAGCTGTCGCAGGGCGGGGCTGACGCGCCCAGTGGAGTGAGGCGAGAGTCGGTCGCCGGGCGTGGCCCCAGCCAGCCGGTACAGGTGCGCCCTGGCGTCCTCGTCGAGGTGCAGCGCATGACTGAGAGTGTCAATCACCTGGGGTGAGGGGTTGCGTTCGCGGCCTTGTTCGAGGCGGGTGTAGTAGTCGGCGTTCACTCCGGCCAGGACGGCGACCTCCTCGCGGCGCAGTCCGGCGACTCTGCGGGTCCCGTGGCTCGGCATGCCGACGTCGTGCGGGCGCAGGGCGGCGCGGCGTGCGCGCAGGAAGTCCCCCAGATGGTTGTCGTCCATGTCTTCAGGCTAGGCGGCGCGCCGGTGGGCTGCCTGGGTGTGGTGCACCCAGGGAGCATGCGTCCTGGTTGGTCGCCGCTGACCTGCGCAGACTCGGTGGAGCGGGAGGGACCGCACCGTTCGAGGAGTGGGGGCCGCCATGGCCGCGATCGAGGACGGCCACGTGGACGTGGTCGGTATGTGGGTGACCGAGGACGGGCACATTCGGCAGGAGCTGCTGCCGGACGGCCGTTACGACGAGGCTCGCGGCGAGCGGGCCAGTGCGTACACCGGCCGTTACACGGTCACCGGTAGTCACCTGGACTACGTCGACGACACCGGGTTCACCGCCACAGGGGACATCCGCGACGGAGTGCTCTACCACGAACACCTCGTGCTGTACCGAGAGTCGAGCCCGTCGTAGCGGGGCGGCGAGCGTAGCGGGACAACGGGGTTCGGGCAGCAGCTGCTCCGGTCGAGGAGACCGACTCCTCGTGGGAGCGGACCGACTGCCGAGGCAGGCAGCAGTCGCTGACAGACGTATCAAACGCAAGGGAAGGACCGTATTCATGACCGGACGACGTCTTGAGGGCAAGGTGGCCCTGATCACGGGCGCGACCGGGGGGATCGGTGCGGAAACCGCCGAACTCTTCGCCCAGGAGGGCGCCCGGCTGGTGATCACCGATGTAGCCCGGGAACCCCTCCAGAAGCTGGCGCGGCGCATCGAGGCGGGTGGCGCGGAGGTGGCGACCGCCCTCCTCGATGTCT
This sequence comes from Streptomyces sp. NPDC060209, assembly GCF_042728155.1. Lineage (NCBI taxonomy): Bacteria > Bacillati > Actinomycetota > Actinomycetes > Kitasatosporales > Streptomycetaceae > Streptomyces > Streptomyces sp. NPDC060209. Next base: position 25,541 of record NZ_JBHWZS010000010.1, on the reverse strand, counting down.
CCTCCGCCCGGGAATGGGAGGAGGTGACGGCCCTCGTACGCGATCGTTTCGGCGTGCTGGACGTGCTGGTGAACCTCGCCGGAATCCTGGACTGGCCGGGTATCGAGGACACGCGGGAGGAGGTGTGGGACCGCGTGATCGACGTGAACCAGAAAGGCACCTGGCTCGGTATGAAGGCGGCGATGCCGCTGCTGCGAGCGAGCGGCAACGCGTCGGTGATCAACACCTCGTCCGTGCTCGGCCTGGTGGGCAGCGGCGCGGCCGCGGCCTACCAGGCGTCGAAGGGCGCGGTGCGCCTGCTGAGCAAGACGGCCGCGGTCGAGTACGCACGGCAGGGTGTACGGGTCAACTCGATACATCCCGGAGTGGTCGCCACACCGATGATCCAGGACCTCCTGGAGGAGCAGGGCGACCAGCAACCGGACATCCAGCGCACCCCCATGCGCCGAGCCGGCCGCGCCGATGAGATCGCCCCCGCGATCCTCTTCCTCGCCAGCGACGACTCCTCCTTCGTCACCGGCTCGGAACTCGTCGTCGACGGCGGCCTCACCGCACACTGAACAACCCGCCCGCCGGGCGTCCACGACGCCACCCGTGCGCACGCCCGGCAAGCGCGCTCATCTCCTGTGCCGTCTGCCTCGCGAGTGCGTGACCGTACAGCAGCCCAGACAGCCGGCGCGGGAAACTGCGCGCGACCCCGATCTTTACGAGAGGACCTCATCATGACGCCCACCGCCGCGTCTGCCGAAGCATTCGAGTTCACCGGGAAGACCGCCCTGGTCACCGGGGCCGCGCGCGGCGTGGGCAAGGAGACCGTGGCACTGCTCCATGCCCGCGGCGCCCGCGTCGTCGCCGTCGACCTGCGTCCCGACGTCACGACCCTGCAGGACGAATTCCCCGGCGTACTCGCGATGCGGGGCGACATCACGCGGGAGGAGACCGCCGTCCACGCGGTCCTCTCGGCGCTGGACACCTTCGGAGGACTGGACATCCTGGTGAACAACGCCGGACGCACCCTGAACAAACCCGTCACCGAGACCACCGCCGAGGACTGGGACACCGTGATGGCCGTCAACGCCCGCGGATCCTTCCTCTGCGCCCGAGAAGCCTTCCGGGCCATGCGGAGCCGGGGCGGCGGGAGCATCGTCAGCACCGGGTCCTACGCCGGCACGGTCGCCCTGCCCGAAGGCGCCGCCTACAGCGCGTCCAAGGGCGCCCTGGCCCAACTGACCAAGGTGCTCGCCGTCGAAGGCGGACCATGGGGCATCCGCGCCAACCTTGTCGCCGCAGGCGTCATCGAGACCGACTTTCTCGACACGATCCGCCCCGACAGCCGCGCCTACCTCGCATCGTTCGCCGACGCCCAGCCCCTGGGCCGAGTCGCACAGCCCGAAGAGATCGCCGAGGTTCTCTGCTTCCTCGCCTCACCACGCTCCAGCTTCATCACCGGAGCCGTGGTACCCGCAGACGGCGGCTTCACCGCCGTCTGACGTGACGGGGCCGATCAGCCGTTGCTCGGACACACCACCCTGCCTGCCTGCCGGACGGCGGGTTGCCGGAAGTTCGTCATCGCGTCTCCGCACGTGATCGACCGGCGGTGTCTGTCGCGCCACGGGCACGGGGCACCGTGAGCCCCAGGTCGAGTCGCTGGTCCATGTCCAGGCGGAAGGTGCCGTAGGGGTTGACGTTGGACCAGAACAGCGCGGTCAGGCCGCGCCGATCCTCCTCGCTCAGCCTCGATGCCCAGGCCGGTTCGGCCAGGACCTGCTGCACCAGCAGGGTGTTGACATGCACGAGCGCGGACTGGAGCAGGTGCAGGGCGAGCATCGAGGTCTCGGCGTGCTCCTTGTCCGGGCCGGTCAGGGCGCCGTCCTTGCCGTAGTGGAGCACGGTGTTCGCGCTGTTCCAGTTCTCCACGACCTGAAGCCCGCCGTGGATATCCCGGCGCAGGCCAGGACTGGCCAGGTAATCCACGTTCGCCGCCGCGTGGCCCGGCAGCTGGCGCGTGTGTCTGGACCGATTCCGTGAGCTCGCCACGGACGACTTCTCTGTCAAGTTCCGTGTGTTGAAGTGAAATGGCAGGCTTGGATAGATGGAGGGGCGCGGCTCGGCTGCACCCCTTCGTTGGCACTGAAGGCACTGTTCGACCAGCGGTGTTCAGGTGGCGGGCGAACGGCGATGCCAAGGACGGTCTCGCGGGCTCAGACGTCGATCGGGCGCCAGGTGGGCCCGTTGTCGTCCTGGCGGGCGTGGCCGAAGACCATGTCGGCGAAGTGGACGCCGAAGCCGATGGTGCCAGGTTCCTGGAGGTCGGCGACGAGCTGGCGACGGAAGTCGGTGGACTGGGCAGTGTCGTGGTCGGGGGCGGCGGACCACTCGGGGTGACTGATCTGGATCGGTGAATGCATCGCGTCGCCGAAGGCGATGAGCCGCTGTTCGCCCGAGTTGATCTCGTAGGCAGTGTGGCCGGGGGTGTGGCCTGGCATGAGCCGGACCCTCACACCGGGGAAGATCTCCTGGCCGTCTGTCACGGTGCGGACCTTGGGAGCCATCGCGTCGATCTCTGCCTTGCCCACGCCGTGCGCTTCCATGTGGTCACGCGCGGCCCACTCCGGTTCCGTGAACAGGTACTCGGCCCGCGGGAAAGCAGGCAGACCGCTGCCGGGGAGGGGGCGGCAGAGCCAGCCGACGTGGTCGCCGTGCAGGTGGGTGATGGCCACCGCCTCGATGTCCTCGGGACGGCGGCCGGCGCGGGGCCAGGTTGTCGAGGAGCTCTCCCCCGTGGAGGGCCCCGATGGGGCTGCCGGGCTCGGCTTCAAGTGACTGGGGTCCGAACCCTGCATCGATCAGCAGCGCGCGCTCGCCGTGCTCGATCAGCAGGGCGCCGATGGATCCGGTGAGCTGGCCGTTCTCGTCCAGGTACTCGGGATGTGCGGCCCATGCCTCGTCGGTGCTGGCGGGCAGCCAGCCGCGCGGTGAGAACTTCACCGCTCCGTCCGGTACATAGGTAACTTCCGTCTCGCCAAGCGTCAGCGATCGCAGACCAGAGGGCCGGCGCAGTCGTTCGCTCTGGTGCGGAGAGTTCTTGGTCACGTGCATGCTCTTTGCTGTCGAGGGCTCAGGAAGACGCAGGCCCTGGGCTCAGGTGGGGGTGGTCCGGGCCTGGTTATGCGGGGAAGGCTTCGGAGGACTGCTGGATGCGGTCGATCAGGCGGTGCTGGTTGACGGCGTCGGTGAAGGTGGTCGCCTCGGTGGTGCCGTTGGCCTTGTCGCGGGCGAAGGCTGCGTAGAGGTGGGCGAGGTCCTTCACGCTCTCGTCGAGCGCGGAGTCGGGCAGGGACCGGTACTTGGCGGGGACGTCCAGCACGGTGAGGGTCGGCTCGTCGCTGTCGGTGTTGACGCCGTGGAGGGTGTTGTCTTCGGTGTTCTCAAAGGCGCGGTCGTTGGTGACGCGCAGGACGCCCTCGGTGCCGGTGATGTCGATCTGCAGGCCGGTGGGGAACTTCTGGCCGCCCTCCAACTGCACGGAGAACAAGCCGCCGTTGGTCAGGGTGCCCAGGGCCATGACCTGGTCGGGTTTGACGGAGGGCACCGTCTTGCCGGACTCCGCGAGTGCGATCTCGGGGAACTGGGTCGCGGTGAGAGCGGTGAGGTCCTTGGGCGGTCCGACGAGGCGGAACAGGACGTCGAGGAAGTGACCGCCGTAGACGGAGAGCACGTGGGTGTAGTTGTCGGCGTCGATGGTCCACTCGACCTTGTCGGGCATGACGGGCCCGAACGCGTCCACCCCGACGGAGATGCGGGCGGCCCGCACCTCTGCCACGTATCCCTGCGCGATCAGGTCGCGGGCGTAGCGGGCGGCGGGCCCCAGGCGGCGCTGGAGGCCGACGATGTGCCTCACGCCTTTCGCCTCGGCCAGGGCGAGCAGCTCCTGCGAGTCCTCGGTGCGGGTGGTGAGCGGCCATTCGCTGTAGACGTCCTTGCCGGCCTCGATGGCGGCCCTCACGAGCGGCGCGTGGTCGGGGGACGGCGTCACTACCGCCACCAGGTCGACATCCGGGTCGCCGATCAGCTTGTAGGGGTCGTCGTAGGCGTGCGGGATGCCGAACTTCTCGGCCGCCTTCTCGGCTGATTCCTTGCGGCGCGCGGACACGGCGCTCACCTCGAACTCGGGCAGCGTCCGCAGCGCCGGGATGTGTCCGTAAGAGGCCCAGCCGCCTGCCCCGATGAGCCCGACCCGGATTGCCTTTGTGGTCATGTCCTGCTCCTTCACGTGTACGGGCCCCGTTGCCGGGCCCAGTGTTCAGTGGTGCTTTGTGCGTGGCCGGGCGGCATTTCCGCCCGGCCGCTGATTCACCCGACCGCCGGGTCACTCGCGCGGCGCCGGGCGGGGCGGGGGAAGCCGTGCCGGCGGGCGCTGAGGGCCACGGCGAGGGCGATGACGAGGATGGTGAGTGCTCCCCAGGTCAGCGATGCCGAGCCGGTGCCGCTGAGGAGGAGCCCGCCAAGGACGGCACCGGCGCCGATGCCGGCGTTCCAAGTGGTTACGACCAGGGACTGGACGACGTCGACGGCCTCGTCGCTGCCTGCCGCCTCGGCAGCAGCGGTCTGAAGCAGCGGCCCCGCTCCGCCGAAGGCCAGCCCCCAGATCGCCGCGGAGGCGTAGACCAGCCACCCGGTGCCGGTGAACAGGCCCAGGACCAGCGTCGCGACGGCGAACAGGGTGAAGCTCGTCAGGGCAAGGGTGCGCAGGTGGCGGTCGATGAGCACGCCGGTCATCCAGATGCTGGCGAGCGAGACGATGCCGAAGACCAGGAGCACGGTGTCGACCCGGCCGGACAGGCCGGTGCCGCGCAAAAGCGGTGCGATGTAGGTGTAGAGGATGTTGTGGGCGAGCACGAAGGCCAGGGCGGCGATGAGCACCGGGACCACTCCGGGCAGGGCGGCGGCCTGGCGCAGCGGCATTCGTGCCTGGCGGGCCTGCCCGGGAAAGTCGGGCACGATCGCGACGATCCAGACGATGAGCGCCAGGGTCAGCGCGGTCATGATGGCGAAGGTGTAGCGCCAGCCGACCAGGTTGGCCAAGAAGGTCCCGGCGGGGACGCCGAGAGACAGGGCAACCGGGGTTCCAGCGAGCGCGATGGCGGTGGCCTTACCCCGCTGGTGCGGTGCCACCATGCGGCGGGCGTAGCCGGCCATCATCGCCCACAGCAGTCCGGCGACGACACCGCCGATGAACCGTGCCACCAGCGTCAGGACGAATACGTCGGAGACGGCGGTGACGGTGTTGGCGACGACGAACCCGGTGAGCGCGAGCAGCAGCAGCCGTTTGCGGGGCCATGCCGTCGTCGCGGCGGTCAGCGGGATCGCGGCCACGAAGGAGCCGATCGCGTAGACGGTGACCGTCTGGCCCGCAGCGGACTCGGTGATGCCCAGGCTGCTGCTGATAGCGGGCAGGACCCCCGCGGGCAGGGCCTCGGTCATGATGGTGAGGAAGGCGGCGGTGCTCAGCGCCAGCAGGCCGGCCAGCGGCAGCCGGTCGGACCCGGCCCGGCTTCGCGCCTGGGGTGCAGCCGCGCGGTCGGGCTGTCGTACGTGCGTCATGGCCCTATCCTTGAACCTTGACGTTTATGTCAAGGTCAAGCTTGTCGCCGCAGGCAGGCCGTGAGGACGGACACATGCGAATCGGCCAGCTCGCAGAGCTGACGGACACCCCGGCGCGGGCGCTGCGCTACTACGAGGCGCAGGGGCTGATCGAACCCCGGCGCCTGCCCAACGGATACCGCGCCTATGACGACTATCTGGTCGACCGGGTGACCCAGATCCGCGGCCTGATCGAAAGCGGCATCCCCACCCGGATCATCAAACAGATCCTGCCGTGCCTCGACAAGCCCCGCTCGGTCGTCGTCGAGGACGCCGACCCCGAGCTGCTGGAACTCCTGGCGCAGCAGCGCGACCGGATGGCGGCCCGCATCGACTGCCTCACCCGCAACCGCGACGCCATCGACAACTACATGAAGGCCGTCAGCGAGGCGATCACCCGCTGACGTGCGGCTGCGCCGCGGACGGAGGCAGGAGTGCGTCGGCACCCGCCCTTGCTTCGATGCTGGTCGTAGTATGGGACGGCCGCATCAGTCAGCCGTTTCAAGGAGTCACCGTGGCCCGTCCCCGTACCGCCCCCCGGACGGTGGAGCATCCTGACCTGTCGCAGGTTTCTCTTCAGCGGGTCCTGGAGGCGCTGGTGGACCCGGTGCGCCGGACTGTGGTGGCGCAGTTGGCCGGTGCCGGTCAGGACCTGAGCTGCGGGACGTTCGTCGCGCCGGTGTCGCTGTCGACGCTGACGCACCACTTCAATGTGCTGCGCGAGGCGGGCGTGATCCGCCAGTACTACGTGGGGACGACGAAGATGAACGCGCTGCGCACGGACGAGATGGACGAGAGGTTCCCGGGGCTGCTGCCGGCCGTGCTGGCCGCGGAGGCGGCATACAGCGCCTGAGGCTGCCGAGGTGCACTGCGCACCAGGTACATACTTCGATGGGTATCGTAATTTGACCACGGTCAAAGTTTGCGGCAGGGTGGAGAGCGCGCCGGGATAGTCCGGTGCTCTCCCGTTTTCTACCCCCGGGACTGGTGCACCATGGCAAAGCTCGTACAGTTCGACCGGATCGGCGGACCCGAGGTCCTCACCCTCCGCGATGTCGCCTCCCGCGCTCCGGGCGCCGGAGAGGTACGCATCCGGGTCGACGCGATCGGCCTGAACCGGGCCGAGATCATGTACCGCGAAGGCGCCTACTTCTACCAGCCGGTCTTCCCTTCCACGCTGGGCTACGAGGCCGCGGGCGTCGTCGAGGTAGTTGGTGAGGGCGTGAGCGATTTCTCCGCAGGCGACCCGGTGGCCGTCGTCCCGGCGTTCCTGCAGAGCGAGTACGGCACCTACGGCGAGAGCGTCGTCCTGCCGGCCTCAGCCGTCGTTCCCCGCCCTGAGCACGTGGACGCGGTCACCGCGGCGGCCGTGTGGATGGCCTACATCACCGCCTACGGCCCTCTCGCCGAAAGCGGCCGGGTGCGTCCGGGCGATCACGTCCTGATCACCGCCGCCTCCAGCAGCGTCGGCCTGGCCGCCCTCCAGATCGCCCGCCACATCGGTGCTATCCCGATCGCTACCACCCGCGGCACAGCTAAGAAGCAGCGCCTCCTGGACGCCGGCGCGGCCGACGTCATCGTCACCGACGACGAGGACCTGCCCGCACGCATCGAGGAAATCACCGGCGGCAAGGGCGTGCGCCTGGCCTTCGACCCGATCGCCGGCCCCGGCGTCGAAACCCTCGCCCAGGGCATCGCCCCCGGCGGACACCTGGTCGTCTACGGCGCGCTCGACCCGCGCACCACCCCGCTGCCCAACGCGCAGTCCTTCCCCGCGCTGAACACCAGCACCTACACCCTCTTCGAGATCACCACCGACCCCGAGCGGCTGCGCCGCGCGGTCGCCTTCATCAACGCCGGACTCGGCTCGGGCTCCTTCACCCCCGTCGTCGACAAGACCTTCGACCTGACCGACATCGCCGAGGCCCACCGCTACATGGAGGCCAACGGCCAGGTCGGCAAGATCGTCGTCACCGTCACCCACGACGACACCACCGCCTGAGACCGGCCGCGCCGCAGCAGCGAGACACGGCGCTCGCCCCACCACCGGCGCAGTCCCGTGCCCGGCCACTCCCCACCGCTTTCCTCCCCCAGATGCAAGAGAAAGGAGCACGTGTCATGCGTGCCTGGCAGCTCGAAGACTTCGGTCTGAACAACCTCCGCCTCGCGGAGCGCCCCACCCCCAAGCCCGGTCCCGGCGAGATCCTCGTCAAGGTCTCCGCGGTCTCCCTGAACTTCCGCGACAAGGCGATCGTCGACGGCGTCTACAACCCGGAGAAGATGCCGAAGAACCTGATCCCGGTCAACGACACGGCCGGCGTGGTCGCCGAGCTCGGCCCCGGCGTCACCGAGTGGAAGGTCGGCGACCGTGTGATGTCGCACTTCTACTCGCACTGGCTCGACGGCGCCCCCGCCCGGGACGAACCCGACTGGCAACTCGGCGGCCCGATCGACGGCGGCCTCGCCGAGTACATGATCCTCGAAGCGAACTCGGCCGTCCCGACCCCGGCCAACCTCACCGACGAGCAGGCCGCCACCCTGCCCATCGCCGCACTGACCGCCTGGTACTCCCTGGTCGAGTACGGCAACCTGAAGCCCGGCCAGTCCGTCCTGGTCCAAGGCACCGGCGGCGTCTCCCTGTTCGCCATCCAGATCGCCACCGCGCTCGGAGCCCGCGTCATCGCCACCTCCAGCAGCGACGACAAGCTGAAGAAGGCAGCCGCCCTGGGCGCCACCGACCTCATCAACTACCGCACCACCCCCGACTGGGCCGAGAAGGTACGTGAACTCACCGACGGCCAGGGCGTCGACCAGGTCATCGAGGTCGTCGGCGGCGACAACCTCAACCAGTCCGTCCACGCCACCCGGGCCGCCGGCCACATCTCCCTGGTCGGCTTCCTCGGCGGCATGACCGCCCAACTGGACGTCCTGGCCCTCCTCTACAGCCAGGCCGCCATCCGCGGAATCGCCGTCGGCCACCGCCGCGCCTTCCTCGACATGAACGCCTGGATCGAGAAGAACGGTCTGGACCCGGTCATCGACACCGTCTACGCGTTCGATGACGCGATCAAGGCGTACGAGCACCTCGCGCGCGGCGCCTTCGGCAAGATCGTCATCCGCGTCGCCGACTGACACTGCCCCGCCCGCCACGTCGCCCGGTCCCTGCAGTCACCTCTTCACCCGGCAACGCACTGACCAGCACCGAACACCGGGCCGACCTTGTGCCGGTGCGGTGCCTGCACTACTCGGGCCCGACCGGATCACACGAACTCGGGCGGCATCGGCCGGGTGGCATCGACCGTCCTCGGCTGCGGCAGGACCCGGACCCCCCGGCGCCCTGCGCCAGGCGCCGGTGGAGCTGGCGGTTTTCGGCCGTGGATTGGTGTAGGGCGCCGACCAGCGCCTCGACGTCGGCTTTGAGCCGGGCGATCTCTTGGGCGTCCGCGGCCCGCAGTTCCTTGAGTCTTCGGACCTGTCGGTCCTTGGTGACGTTGCCGCGGTGGGCGCCCGGCTGCCGGGCTAGATGATCGGCCCACGCGGCCCAGACGCCGTCGGTGACCTGGTTCAGTTCGCTAAGGCCCTGGTGGTGCAGCCAGACGGTGAACCGCTGCCAGCGCAGCACGGTGTCGTGGATGCCGTGCGGGCCCAGGTGGGAGTGCCAGATCGGATGTCCGACCAGCACGCTCGCCGGCAACGGCGTGTTGATCATCAACCAGGCCGCGAGTTGAACCTGTGGCCGCAGTGCGTCGGGGAAGCGGGCCCAGTCCAGATGCGGCCTCAAGGCGCTGGGGTTGGCGACCAGCGGGGCGAGGTGCCAGAGATCGTCGGCGTAGATCGAGACCGGGACCGGACCGGGGGCCAGGACCAGCGACGGCGCGATGACCGGAGTGTTCCAGGCCGGAAGCGCCGGCACTTCGGCGGGCAGAGCACTCAACTGTCGAACTCTCCGTTCAGAAGCTGATCGATGACCGCACGATCGGCGTCGGTGACCGCGTCCAGCGCGGCCTGCCACAGCGACGATCCGAGTCGGGCGCGCAATTCGGCGAGCCGGGCGTGGGCATCGGCCCAGTCCGCGTCCCACACGGCCGGCTCCACGACGCCACGCAGGTTGTCCAGCGCCTTCGACAGGTGGGCCAGGCGCGGGTGGTGTGCTGGCGTGACCCGCGCGTTCGGGCAGGCCGTGCACAACAGAAACGACGCCGCGCAGCCTTCACCGACCGGGCTGAAAGGGCTGTGCTCGAAGTCCGCGCAACCCGCGGTCGCCGTCTCCAGTTCACCCGCGTCCGGCGCCTCGGCCAGACGGGCGGCGAGGACAGTGCGGCGGGCAGCCTCCAGCGCATCCAGAGCGCCGTCGGCGATCACCGGCACCGCGGCCTGCTGGGCCTGCTGCTCACCCACGACGTAGACTTGGTCGTGAGTGTCCTGGGTGTTCTGCCCTGGCTCGCGCCGGTGCAGCACGTTCACCGTCTTGCGCAGCCGTCGCAGCGGAGAGCCGGACAAGCCCACCAAGCGCGCCCACGCCCCGCCGCCGGTCTCGTCCACGCCGAACCAGAACGGGCCCACCCGTACGGCCTTGGGACTCCTGCCCATCGTGCGGGGTCGTCTGCCGCCAGATCAGCAGTCGGTCGATATCCGAACCGAGCTGGCCCAAGAGCCGACGGGCGGCCGCGGTCGCCTCCAGCGCCTCGGTGATGATGCGCCCGGAGGAGTCGGCGCCCGAGTCGGTGAGGTTGCGGCTCTCGAACTGGCCGCGGTGCCCCCGCCCGGCGCCGCTTCTCCAACTGCAGCCGGTAGACCGGCATGCCCGCCTCCACCGTACCCGGCAGCGCCCTGGGCGTCGGCATCTCGGAGACCGTCGTGGCGTTCAGCCCGAGCTCCACGGCGGTAAGTACAGCCAGCGCGGCCGCCTCCTTGCGGCTGAGGTAGAGCCGCTTCCAGGTGTACTCCGCCCCGCCGCCGACCGGCGCGGCACGGTAGCGCCTGCGACCGTGCGCCGGTTCTCGTACACGGGTACATCCCCGGTGCGGGCCAGCACGTCCAGGGCCTTACCGAGCAGCCACTCCCGGCTGCCCGGTGCGAAGGTGCCCTCCCGCCAGGCAGTCAGGTGGGCGGTGTTCTCCCTGATCCGCAGCAACGCCGCACGGAACGTCCGTCGCGCCGCCAGGCGGATCTGACCGAACTCCTCCGGCGTGTAGGCCTGCTCGCCGCCCGCGGTCCAGGCGAACCGCTGGGCCATCGCCTCCCGCACCGGCCGTGTGAGCCGGGTGTCCATCTGCAACAAGGGGCGGCCACGGTGAAGTACTTGGTGTACCCGCTCGAGGACGGCGGCAGGCTCAGCCGCCACGCCTTCCAGTGCACGGCCGTCAGCCGGTCCACGTCCGCGGGCACCTGTCCAGCCTGCCGAGGAACTTCGCGAACGGACGCACCTCCCGCCGAAGCTCGCCCGCCTCATTGACGATCAGCATCAGCACAGCCCCCGGCACAGCAACACGGCCGGGCGCAGATACCTCTTGCCCGGTCACCGACCTGGACGCCCGCGCAACCCCCTCGGCCTCGCCGACACCCTGAGACACCACGGTCTGCCCGCCCGCGCAGCACGGAACACCGCCATGATGGACGCCCTGGTAGACCTGCCGCCCATGCTCATCGCCGACCTGCTCGGCATCCACCCCAAGACAGCCGAACGCTGGGCCACCCTCGCCGGCGGGAACTGGTCCGAATAGTTGACTTCGCGACGGGCCGCCCCGCGGGGCTAGGCAGCGTGCCCGGCGGGTCACTCGAGCCGGGCTGTTCAGGCTGCTTAATACGCCAGCTCCCCGATCCCTCCATCAACCCGCAGCACCGTGCCAGCGGTGTAAGCAGACTCATCCGAGGCGAGGTACACGGCCGCCTTCGCCAGCTCCGTGGCGGTTCCCAGGCGGTGGAGGGGTACGGTCTGCCGGAGTTCCTCATAGAGGGCGGCCTGGCGTTCGAGGCCGAGGGGGGCGAACGCGTTGGTGACGGTCGGGCCTGGGCTCAGTCCGTTGACGCGGATGCCCCGGTCCTTCAGCTCGTAGGTCAGACCGCGCGTGTAGGAGAGCAGCCCCGCCTTGGCCGCGCCGTAGACCGTCGCGTTCTCGTGTCCTATGTACGCGGAGACCGAACCGACGAGGATGACCGAGGACTGCTGCGAGAAGAGCGGCAGCAGGTCCCTGATCAGGAAGAACGGCGACTTGAGATTGGTCGCGACGAGCCTGTCGAACGCCTCCTCGGTCCATGCGTCGAGCGGTAGGTGGGTGACGTCGGCGGCGTTGCTCATCAGGATGTCGAGCTTCGGCCACTCCGCCCGCAGCCGTGCCGCGAGCGTTGCCTGGCCGGGTACGTCGCCGGCGTCGCTGGCGATGGTCAGCAGCGGGCCCTCCAGTTGGCGTGCCGCCTCGTCCAGCCTTTCCCGGGAGCGGCCGGTGATGGCGACCGTCGCGCCTTCGGCGAGGAACTGGCGGGCCGTTTCCAAGCCGATGCCGCTCGTTCCTCCGGTGATCAGTGCGTGCTTCCCTGCAAGACGATTCACTGTTCTGGTCTCCTCAGATCGCGGTCCGGCCGCCGTCGGCGGCCACGATCGCTCCGGTTACGTAGCTGGCGCGGTCACCGGCCAGGAAGGCGACCACCTGAGCCACTTCGGCCGGGTCCGACGTGCGCTTGAGCGCGGTAGTCAGACCCATGCCGCCCATGTCCGGGCCCATCGCCGCGACCACCTTGGAAGTGCGCATCGGCCCTGGGGCCACGGCGTTGACCCGCACGTTCGACTCGGCGAACTCCGCCGCCCAGGTGCGGGTCAGCGATTCGAGCGCAGACTTGGTGGCCCCGTAGACGGCCATGCCCGGCATGCCGATGCCGGCCGCGGTGGAGCTGATGTTGACGATGCTGCCGCCGCCGCCCGCGGCCATCTTCTCCGCGAACAGCGCGGTGAGCAGGAATGGTGCGCGCACGTTGACGGCGAAGGCGGCGTCGTAGCTCGCGAGGTCCTGCCCGGGGGTCGGGGCGAACGTCATCACACTCGCGTTGTTGATCAGGATGTCGACGGTTCCGGCGCCGTCGGCCAGTTGCCGCACAACCGCCGGGTCGGACAGGTCGGCGACGACGAACCGCACCGTTCCGGCCAAGGAGCCGCCACCGGCCGCGCGTATGTCCGCCACCACCTGGGCACCGCGCTCGGCGTCCCTGCCGGTGAGGATCACGTCGGCTCCGCCCGCGGCCAGCACCTCGGCCGTCGCGTGCCCCAGCCCGCCGATCGCGCCGGACCCGGTGACGAGTGCCGTCTTGCCTGCAAAATCCATTTCTTCGCCCTTCACGCCGGCCGTTGACCCAGCGACTTCTGTGCGTTCGTTCAAGAAGTAACGCGACCGAAGCTACGACTTCTTGAACGTCGAGTCAAGAAGTCGTAGTCTTGGCACGTGACACGAACCGGACGCCCCCGCGAGTTCGACAAGGAACAGACGCTGGAGCGCGCACTCGAACTGTTCTGGTCCCGGGGATACGGGGCGACGTCGATCCAGGACCTGGTCGACGCGCTGGCCGTCGAGCGCGGCAGCCTCTACGGCGCCTTCGGCGACAAGCGCCGCTTCTACCTGGACGCCGTCAAGCTCTACTGGGAGGTGTACGAGCGGCACCTGACCGCCGCGCTCGACACCACCCCGCTCCTGCCGGCCCTGCGCGAGATCCTGACCCACCCGGCGCGGCTGGACGAAATGATCTCCGACATGGGCGTGCCCCAGGGCTGCTTGGTCGGCAACACCACCGCCGAACTCGTCCCCCAGGACAGTGAGGCCACGGAGGTCGTGACCCGCTCATACCGCCGGTTCACCGAGATCGTCACCGACGCGCTCCGACGCGCCCAGGCCGCCGGCGAGGTCACGGCCAACTCCCTCCCCGAGGCCCAGGCGCAGCTCCTGCTCTACATCGTCCAGGGCCTGTCGCTCGTATCGAGAGCGGGTCTCGATCAGAGCGCGGCGCTGGCTGCGATCGACACGGCGGTGGACGGGCTGCGGGCGTGACCAGTCCCGATATTCAGATGGGCCCCAGGAGGACAGGAGTTCGGGGTCTTCCCGTGGCCGGCAGGGGACGCGGTGCGCCTGGAGGCGGTCGTGCCAGGAGACGACGGTTGTGCCACCGCCCGTTGGGTGGCCTCTTCGGCGTCGTGATGCCGCCCGCGGGACCTTCAGAGCTCATCGCGGCTCCGTACCGACTTCGCTTCAGGGGCATCGACATGCACATAGCCCGCCGCGACCCCGCCACCAGGGGCTTTACAATTCTGCCCCGCCACTGGACTGTCGAGCGGACTCTGGGGTGGCTCATGAACCACCGACGCCTGGCCCGCGACTACGAAGCCCACCCACACCGGTCCGAAGCCATGATTCACCTCGCGATGATGAACCTCATGACCCGCAGGATCACTGCCGAATCTACCCCGACATGGCGCGGCCCATGAAACTACACACACCTCAGTAATCCGGGATGAAACAACGGGACGAAACACCCTCTTACAGAGCGCCCACATCACTCCCTGCTGGGGTTGCCGCAGGGCCAGGGCCTCAGCTCCCGGCGGTGTCGCGTTCCCAGGCTGCGCGGATCTCGGGCGGGATCCGGCCGCGCGACGGCACGGCGTAGCCATGGGCGCGTGCCCATGTACGGATCGCTCCGGTGTCGACGGGCTGGTCATCGCCCGAGTAGGGCGCTGGTTTCCAGAGGGTGGGCTGGTGTGGGACAAACCGGGCAGGGGCATCGAGGATGCTGGGCGGAAACATGGGGACCTGGAGCTCTCCCGCGAGGACCGCGGTGAGGAAGTCCGTGAGGGTGCCGTCGTAGGTGAACCAGCGGGGGCCCCGCGCCTCGTTGACCGCGATCTGCCACCGGTCGGGGTCAGCTGCAGGGTCGGTGATCCAGAAGAGGTATTCGCCGTTGTAGGTGGCGCCGCAGGCGAAGAGCGTTTCGGGATCGTAGGGCACGGGATAGGCGTCCTCGTGCAGCTGCGCGCGGATTCGGCCGGGCATGGGGCCGGTGAGGTTGACGTACTCGGTCACGCCGTGGGGGTGGTAGACGTCGAGGTAGTCGTTGAAGGTTCCCGGTCCGTAGCGGTCTGCGAGTTCCTTGTAGTCCTGCGGCAGTGGCCTGCCGAGACTGGACTCGACGGTGTCCCAGCGGATGCCCATGGCCTGGCTGGGGGGCGGGCAGAGCTGGGTGAGAGCGGTGAGGGCGGTCATTGGATTCCTCGTTGGCGTCGGATCTGCTGTGCTGCGTGGTCGGGGTTGGGGAAGTCCTTGTCGAGGTTGAAGCCGTTGGAGCCGTCTGCCGCCATGTAGATGCGTGAAGGGACGGAATTTGCCCTGTCGTCGGTGTACTCGAGATACACGCTGTACTGGACGGTCTGTCCGGCGTTACCGTTGGCTGGGTCCCCCTCCACGGCATCGAGGATGTTCTTCTCAAGGCTGCGCATGACCCCGTTGTTGGTCGGGCTCTGAGTGATGGTGAAGAGATTGTCCAGACTGTCGCCACTACCGCCCAATACCTGAGCCAGCATGTGCCCACGGGCCTGGTTGTGGCGGGGGCCGTGGATGAAGCCCGGCGGTCTCAGCGCACCATCGGCGTCGGTGCCTTCTCTGAGCATGTCGCGCGTGACTGTCGCATGCATCTCGCTCGGCCGCCCGTGTTCGTCCTGGACGAACACGACCTTACCGCCCCAGGTGTGGTCTGCAGAGCAGCCGGCGAGCCCCAGGGGGTCCGCCATGGTGAACGGGTTGGGCACGTAGGCGTAATGGTTCGCCGCCGGCGCCAGTCCCAGCGGATCCGGGCTGATATAGCGGCCGGTCTGCGGGTCGTAGTAGCGGTGGACGTTGTAGTGCAGTCCGGTCTCGGGGTCGTAGTACTGCCCCGGGTATCGCAGAGGCGTGTACGCGGTGGCGCCCCTGTTCCACTGCGTGGCTCCCCAGGCCGTCGCGCGGGCCCGCCAGGCCATGTCTCCGTTGGGGGAGATCATGTACTGCGGGCTACCGGTCAAGTCATTGACGATGGCGAAGAAGCGGCGGTCCGTGTCCTCCTGGTCCCCGCTGTGACGCCTTGCCTCGCGCTGGGCAAGCGGGTACAAACCGGCGTAGTCCCATACCAGCACGGTGTTGCCGGTCCGCTGCTCGGCCAGCTGGGATCCGTCCCAGCTGTATTCGATGCGTTCAATGACGGCCCCGTCCGCATCGTGGTGGACCTTGGCGATCCTGCGGCCGAGGCCGTCATAGAGGTAGCGCCAGAGGGTTTCGTGAGGGGTGTGGACCTGCACCAGACGGTCTTCGGCGTTCCACCGGAATGTCCAGATGAGCTGCTTGCCGCTGAGGGTCCGCACGCAGCGTGAAATCAGCCGACCCTGCGCGTCGTAGGTGTAGTGAGTTCTACCCGAGCGGGACAGGCGGGTGCCGTCGTAAAGACGCTCACCGACACTGTCCTGACCTGGTGCCGGCTCGGGGAGATCAGCCCGGACCTGGTCACCGGCGGTGTTGTAGGAGTACTGCTCGCTCCAGCCCTGGGCTTGCACCCCGGTGATGCGACCCGCTGTGTCGAGAGTGAAGGTACGGCCGCCAACGATGCTGTCTTCGATGCCCACCGGGGTGCCGTCAGGTTGGTAGGTGAAGATTCTCTCGAGCATCTCCGCCTCGGCGCTGCGGAGGCTGTGCCGGGTCACCCGTCCGACCGGGTCCCAGTCCTGCCCCATAGCGAGCGAACCATCCAGGGTCCGAGAGGTCTCCCGCCCCAGCGCGTCGCGCTCGAAGCGGAAGGTGTGCTCCCCGGCGATGAAGGCGCTGAGGCCTGCGGGCCCGTATTCAAGGCTGCTCTCGGCGCCGCTGGGCGTACACCGCCAGGTGCGTCGGCCTTGTGCATCGTAGGCGTAGCGGAACGTGTGCCCGTTGACGGTTTCACCGACGATCCGGCCGGCGTCGTCGGCTTCGAGCGTGACGCGCGCCTCGGCACTGGCTATTTCCTGAAGGTGCCCCGTGGGCCCGTAGGTGAAGAATGAGGATCCGTCGTCATGGGACACCTGAGCAACCCGGCCCAGAACGTCACGCTGGTAGGCAAGGCTCTGTCCTGAAGCGTTGGTCCGCTTGACCAGTCGGCCGGCCGCGTCGTGCTGGTAGGCCAGGCTGCGCCCGTCGAAGTCGCTCTCCCGGATCAGCCTTCCGGCCTGGTCGTAGGCATAAGTCCACTCGCGGCCCCGAGTATCCGTGACCTTCGTCAGACGCAGTTCGCCGTCGTGGGTGAAGGTGTAACCGGGCTCATCGCCGCTGCGAGTCCCTGCCGGGAGAGCGAAGTGGGTGTAGCTATGGGTGACGACGCGCCCCATACGGTCGGTATGAGTCAGGAGATTCCCCTCACCGCCCCACGTCCACTCCTCGCGGGTGCCGTCCGGCAGTTCACGCCAGGACAGGTGGCCTTCGACGGTCCATTCCTGGCGAAGGGTGCTGCCCTCCGCATCGACGACCTCGGTGATACGGCCGAATGCGTCCCGGCTGCAGGTGGCGGTGGCCCCGGTAGCCGCTGTGACAGCCATCGGCAGTCCAGCCGCGTTGTTCGTAACACGGACCGCTCCGCCTGATGCGGAACGTATCTCGGCGGAAGCGCCTGCGCCGTCGAGGATGAAATCCGTTCGCTCGCCTGCAGAGTTGATCACAGCGGTGCGGTTGCCTGTTGCGTCGTATTCGTACAGGAAGCGTCTGCCGCCGCGCTCAACGATCTCGACCGGCAGTCGCTGCTCGTTGTAGAGCGCAGCCGTGCGTGCACCGTCGGGCGCGGTCATGGCGATGATGCTGCCGGCCTCGTCGCGTTCGAGCTGTGTCGTGTGCCCGAG
Organism: Streptomyces sp. NPDC060209; assembly: GCF_042728155.1. NCBI lineage: Bacteria > Bacillati > Actinomycetota > Actinomycetes > Kitasatosporales > Streptomycetaceae > Streptomyces > Streptomyces sp. NPDC060209. The sequence continues at coordinate 8,032 of NZ_JBHWZS010000010.1, read as the reverse complement.
CGGGTCGGTGACCTCCAGCATCCGGTCGTAGGCATCGAAGGCGTAATGGGTGGTGTTTCCCAAAGGATCGGTCTCGGCCACAACCTGGTGACGGTCGTTAAGGTGAAAAGCGGTGGTGGCACCGGTCGCGTCCGTATACCGCGTGATCCGACCGCCGGTCTCGCTACGAGTTCCGTAGGTGAAAGCGGAAGACAAATACCCCTCGGGGCCGATCGTGCGGTTCACCCGTCCCGCGTCGTCATAGACGTACTGATAGGTCGAACTGTTCCGGTCGGTCCACGAGGTGATCCGCTGGTCCTGGTCATAGGTGAAGCGCAGCGGAAGCCCTGAGGAGTTGGTGACCGATTCCAGGCTTGCGTTCTCATCGAAACCGAACGTCAGGACGGGGGCAGGGCCCTGCGGAGTATGGAGCGACAGTCCGGTGACGCGCCCGAGCTGCGTGTCGGAGCTGACCACCACTCGATAGCCCCCCTCGTGCAGCACGGTGGCAGGTATACCGTGCTCGTCACGGAGGATTTGTATGGCGTTGCCGTTACGGTCCTCGACTTCCCGCAGCCAGTACAAGCCGCTGCGGTAAGGGTTCCCGGTGAATCTGCGGATCAGCCCCGTGAGCGGATCCGTCACCACGTACGTGGTGTCTCCCATCGCAGTGGTGCCCGATTGGCTAAGCGGCAACCGGTCCCCTTCGACCGGATGGACCTCTGCGTCTTCATCCGGTAGAGCCGGATAGAGGAGCACCGAGCCGTCCTCGCGCGCCCAGGCAGCGCCCGTACCGAGAAGTTCCAGTCGCTCGTCAAGGGTGGATGCCCAGCTCATGCCGAAGAAATGGCCGTAGCGGTAGTCGGATATGTGGGTGCGGCGGAGCACGAGCGGCAGGACTCCGGGTAGCGCCAGGTCTGTCTGTGGCAGCACCATCTGACCACTGGCCACATCGACGGGGTCCGTCTCACAGCGCCTCTTGGACAGAGAGACCGCATTGCTTCGCGGGTCCTCCTGCGCGTCGCGCATCGAAGGCGGAGGCCGACGGCGTCCTCCTCCGTCGTCCACACGCCGATCGCCCTTGTCGCGGTCCTTGGTGTCTCCCGCCGATATCTTCTGCAGCCCGTCGCGGACGTCTTGATCGGTGTCTTTGTGAATCGCGGAGCTCTTGCTGATGGACTTCGGGACCGTTGTGCCGACGTGCTCTCCGAGGTCCTTGAGGGCCGTGCCAAGTTTGTCCACGACACCGTCGATGGTGGTGTCCAGCACCGCGGTCAACGAGTCCTTGCCCTTGGCCCGGCCATGATGCCCCTTGGCCTTGCCGAGCTTGCCGCCCGCCTTCTCACGCATGATGATCTGCACACCGGCCAGGTGCATCCCGGCCTTGCTGTGCGCATCGTGGTCGATCTCAGGGCCACCACCGGAGCCTGGGCCGCCACCCAGGCCCGGGCCACCGGACCCGCCCGCCGAGTTGATCTGCAGCGCGTCCTTCCCAGCTCGCGCCGTCTGGTCGGGGTTGTAGCCGTCCTGCACACCCGCCACGTTAAGAGCCGTCTGCACCGCCAGGTCCGCCACAATGCTCTCGATCGCGGCGACCGCCGGCTCGGTGAGCGTCGCGACGATCTCCCCGACGGCAGCCTCCGCCATCTCCTTCAGGATCCGCTTGAAAGCGATACGGGTCGCTGCGATCTTCGCGCCGGCCAGCAGCGTCGACAAACCGGCCGTGACCGGGGCGAACGCTAGGGTGACACCCACCGTGGCGCACAGATCAGCCAGCTCAGCCACGGCGGCTATCTTCCGGGCCACGATGATGTCCGCGACCCGGTCCAGCGCCCCGGCCACGAGCCGCGCCGCCTTCGCCAGGTCCTTGTGCTTGCCCTGCACCTTCGACCAGTGTTTGTCCAGCGCGGTCAGCGACTCGCTCTGTCCACTCGCGAGCAGCTTCTGAATGTGCTGATAGGCCGCGTACGCGTCATCGTCCGCGTCGTCCCCGAACTCCCGCAGCGCGTCCGCCATATCGCGGTAGGCGTCCTCATCGACGTTTGGCCAGCCAACACCGACCACATCGAGCATCGTGTCGACACCGTCAGGAATCGTGTAACCCACGACGCAACAGCCCCCGCAGACATGATCGGAACGAACAAGATCAACCAGCATGCCACGGCACGACGGCGCGATCCCAGGCCGATTGCGGCCGTCCCTGCGAGCGTGCAGCGCACAACACGAGTGAACCGGCACAAACTGGGGCCCGGATGCTTGCCGTCCCGGCGATCTCGACGGGCCACTATGGGTGACCGCTTGACGACGGCCCCGGATCGGCACGCGTTCGGTCCGCGACCGCGCACCCTCCGATCACCGGACATGTACCCCACGAACACTGACACGGGACCATCCCCGCGGGCATGGGGAGCACCTTGCTGAACTGCGATTTCGTCATTCGGGAGAGCCGTTCTGCACGACTTTCACCGACTCCGGCAAAGCGCCCCTTTCGGCCCTATCGACCTGCCACGCCCCCTCGTGCGCACTACCCGGAGGCAGCCGATGCCCGGATGTTCGCCGAACCGAACCGGCACCACCGGCCACCAGGCCGTGTTCTGACCGCCTCGCCGTAGCCCACAAGCGCAGGACTGACCAAACGCCGATGGTTCAGCCGGCGAGCGCCTCGCGCGCCGCGTTGAGGCTGCCGCGGAGGCCAGCAGATGACGATCGCGCCCGCCGTCCTCGCCCGCTGGGGAAGCGGGCCTGGAAGATGCCCGGCTGGCTCGAGCGCATCGTGCCCCGCGTCGACGTCGAAGGCCACGCCCTGGCCCGGGACGCGGGCGCTGCGGCCGCAACGCCCGGCGAAGCGGAGCGGCCGAGGCTCCCCGACCCGGTCGGGTGAGCGCGTGGTGAGCGTGTGCCCGGTGTGACGAAGGTTGTAGAAGCGAAAGCTGTCGGGCATGACCACCGTCCGTCGCACCTTGCGCCACTTCCGCCCAAGGGATGAGCGGCGGAACGGCGCTCCCTGCTCCCCTACGAAGAGCAGCCCCCGGTCCCTATGACAAGCCGAGAACTCGAAGTAATCGTCAGAGCGCTGCGGCACGGAACCTGCGGCGCAGGAGTATTTGACCCACCTGCAAGACCTTGGGCAGGCCAAACCCGGTTTCCTGCCTATGTGATCTGCGCCGACGCGCGAAGCGAGCACTGGACGGCATCCGTGCCGGCCAGAGCCCCACAGCGGGACGTCTTCTCAGGATTTCCAAGGACGGGGACATTTGCAACTTCGCCCTGGGCGGGTGCTGTTCCCCCAACCACGCTGCAAGTCAGTTACCAGGTCCTAGAGTTGATGGTGCACCGGTCGGGTGCGCCCTGGTGAGGAGGCGTTAACGTGTCGCGAGGCTGGAAGACTGCGATCGTGGTGGTCGCATCGGCGGGGATCGTCTCCACACCGCTGTTCTGGTTGCTGGACAAGCCGGACACTGGACAACTGGTCGGCGCGACCATCCAGAGTGCCGCGGGGATTGTCGCCCTGCTCTGGGCGCTGTTCCAGAAGCCGGCCACCCCAGGGCCGGCGGACGCGGCCGTCGACACTGGCCGGGCAAAGGCTTCTGGCGGTGCTACTGCCCGAACTGGCATCAAACGCCGGGGCGCTGGCAGTGGGTCGGCGCAGGCCGAGCGCACCGGGGATGCCACCGCGACCGGTCCTGGAAGCACTGCCAGCTCCGGCATCGACTACAGCTAACCCGACCGCTAGGCGGATTCGCGACGAACGAACAAAGGGGCCCGTTTGCCATGCGCTGGTGGAAGCGCCACCACGGTGCCGACGATGAGGCCAGCTGCCGGAAGGGGCCAGGCATTCCCGTGGTCGTCACGGACACTGGAGACGCCAACGCTACGGACGGCTCGACTGCAGTAACAGGTTTGCGCTCATCGGCCCCCGAACCTGCCACCCTCGGACCAGTCAGCGACACAGGGAACGCGTACGCAACCGCGGGCGGCATCGCTAACACCGGGCACCTGCAAATCGACGCCGCCTTTTCGGGCAGCGCGCACACCGTCGTGCAGGCCGGAGTCATAAACCGGCTCACGATCGGCGAGGCGGCCGCAGCTCCTCTGCCGATGCCGCATCAGTTGCCGCCACGAGTTGTTGGCTTCCGGGACCGGGCAGACGCCGTGAGTGCCCTGAAAGCGAACTGGGAGCGGCGGCGACTGGCCGACGAGCCTGCGGTCGCAATCGTGAGCGGCATGGGCGGTGTGGGCAAGACCTCGCTCGCCGTCCACTGGATCCATGCAATCGCCGACCAGTTCCCCGACGGCCAGCTCTATGCCAACCTGCGCGGTTTCTCGGACGGGCCCACCGCCACGGCGAGTCAGGTGCTCGAACAGTTCCTGCGTTCGCTGGACGTACCAGCAGACAAGATCCCCGACGACGAGGACAGCCGGGCTGCGCTCTTCCGGTCGATCACCCATGGCCGGTCTTTTCTGCTGCTCCTCGACAATGCCCTGGACGCTCGCCAGGTCCGGCCGTTGATCCCTTCAACCAACACTTCGCTCACTGTGATCACGAGCCGGAACAGGCTCGCCGGACTCGCGGTCCAGCTCGGGGCGCAGCGGGTTGGCCTGGAACCCTTCGACGGCCACGTGGCGATCCAGATGCTCATCGGTGACCGGGAAGGCTTGCCGGAGACCGACCTGCTCCTGGCCGACAACATCGCCCGCAAGTGCGGATACCTTCCATTGACACTGCGGATTACTCTCGAAAGGCTGGCGAGCCGAGGCCTCGGCTCGTTCGGTGCATGCGCTGCGGAGATCATCGGAGAGCTGCAGGACGCTCGTGCTGCTCTGGACACGTTCTCCCCACTGGACGACGACTCATCTACGGAGCTGCGTGTGGTGCTTTCCTGGTCCTATGCCAACATCCCCCATGACCTGGCCCGGACGTTCCGGCTGCTTGGACTTCATCCCGGAGCCGACTTCAGCGCGGCCGATGCCGCCGCGCTGGCGGCCGTCGAACAAACCGAGGCCGTACGCCGCATGGACCGGCTAGTCCAGCTCAGCCTGCTGGAGCCATCGGGTTGGTCGCGCTTCCGATTTCACGACCTGCTGCGGGCATTCGCAGCGGAGCGCGCTCAGGAGGACGAGCCTGGGGCGGAAGTCGGTCTAGCGCGGCGCCGACTGCTGACGCGGTATCTCTCCCGCATCGACGCGGCCGATCGCATCCTGGCTCCAGGGCGCCGTCACGTGCTGTCGGCCGAGGAGGCCGGTGAACCGTTCACCTCGTATGAGGAGGCCCTCGCTTGGTGCGACTCGGAGCGGCTGAACTCCATGGCGATGGTCCGGGCGGCTGAGGCGAACGGCGAGGACGACCTGTGCTGGCGCATCGCCATGGCGCTGATCACCCCCCTTGTTCTGCGCTCTTACCACGCGGACCGCCGTAAGGTCTGCGAGATCGGGCTGGACGCTGCCCGCCGGGCCGGGGACAGCTGGGGTGAGGCGTGGAGCCTGATGAGCCTCGGGGGCGCGCTGCACGAACTGAGCCTGAACGATGAGGCCGCCGAGAAGGATCGTGAAGCGGCGTCGCTGTGGCGTGCACTGGGAGATGCCGAAGGCGAGGGTAAAAGCCTGAACAACCTGTGCGATGCGTTGATCGCCCAGGGCCAGCTGGTGGAGGCGGCCCAGGTGATGGAGGATGCGCTGCGCATTCGCCGCGCGGTCGGAAATCAGCGTGAGATCGCCATCTCACTAATCCTGCTCGGTGACCTGCACTTGGCGCAGGGCAACCCGGAGGCGGCTGAGCAGAACTACCGGGAGAGCCTGGAGCTGCGAGCCTCGGCAGACCGACAGACCATCGGGTTCGCACTGACAGGTCTGGCCAAGGTCGCGCTGCTGCGGGGCGATCTGAATTCCGCGCAGGAGGCCTTCGGCGAAGCCGCCAACGCCCATGAGGAATCCGGCTACCCGAACGGTCAGGCCATCGCGTTGCGCGCTCGTGCGCGCTGCCTCCGTGATCTGGGGCGCGCGGATGACGCGCACGCCGCGATGGTAAATGCCTTGGCTCTGCTGCGGGCCGCCGGCGATCCGGCGGCCGACGAGGTGCAGCGCGAACTCGAGGAGTACGGGCGCAGCTCCAGGTGAGGGGTCTAGGGCCTGTGTGGGGTCGCGATCACCCTGTCGTCGGGGTGATGTCGTTGAGCCAGATCATGGCCATGCGCTCGACGGTGTTGCGGTCCTTGTAGAGCTCGACGTCGTGGGCGACGGGCCGACCACCCCGGCTGCCTCGCTTCTTGCGGTGCGCGGCCTGGTCCTTCTTCTCCGGGATGACGGCCTTGACGCCGCGCCTGCGCAGGCAGGCGCGGTTGGCGCGGGAGGAGTACGCCTTGTCGCTTCCCGGATCTTGCCCCGGACGGCCCCACCGGCAGCTGGATCCCCGGCCTCCTCATCCGCGACGTCCGGGGTATCCCGGTCCGCTGGTAGCGGCTGACGGCGGCGGCCCCGGTCCGCCGCCGGAGGGCCATGACATTCGGCAGGCAATTCCGTTGTACGGGGCCCACGTTGTGGGAGATCATGTGCGTTTGTGACCTCGCGAGCAGATGAACCTATCCACGACGCGGCCCCGCCCGCCCCCGCCGTGGCCGTCACCCCCTCCACCCCGGTGCACCGGGACGGCAATGTCCTGCGCTGGCTGATCGCCTACACCTTCTCCGTGGTCGGCGACGCCGCCTACTTCGTGGCGCTCGGCTGGGCCGCGCAGAAGGTGGCCGGACCGGCCCAGGTCGGCCTGGTGATGGCGGTCGGCGCGATACCCCGGGCGATCCTCATGCTCGGCGGCGGTGTGATCGCCGACCGGTTCGGCCCGCGCAGGGTGGTCATCTCCTCCGACGCGGTCCGCGCTGTGGTGATCCTCGCGGCCGCCGCAGCGCTCGCGTTCAGCACCCCCGGCCTCTGGTTGCTCGTCGCGCTTGCCCTCGTCTTCGGCGTCGTGGACGCCCTGTTCATGCCGGCGGTCGGAGCCATGCCGCCCCGGCTCACCGGCCGCGACCAGCTGATGCGGGTGCAGAGCCTGCGCAATCTGGTGCAGCGGTCCGGCCACATCGCCGGTCCCCCGCTCGCCGGATTCTCGATGGGGCTCGGCGGCCCCGCCGCCGCGTTCGCCGTGACCGGCGTCCTCTTCACCCTCTCGCTGTTCCTCCTGGTCGCGGTCCGGCTCGCCCCGCTGCCGCCCGCGGAACAGCCCGCCGCGGACTCCACCGCCCGACGGGACCTGGTCGACGGCATCGTCTACCTGCGCCACGAGCCCGTCGTCGGCCCGCTCGTCCTCTCCGGACTGCTCTCCATGATCGGCTGCATCCCGCCGATGGCGATCGGCGTCATCGTGCTCGCCGAGGAACGCGGCTGGGGCCCCTCCGGCGGTGCCTGGGTGAACGCCGCCCTCAGCACCGGCGTCTGCACGACCTCTCTCCTGCTCGTCGTGCGCGGCCGCTTCCCCCGGGCCGGCCACTGGCACAACATCGCCCTGCTCGTCGCCTCCGCCGGCATCGGCCTGATCGGCGTCATGCCGAACCTCGCCCTCGCGGTCGCCTTGGCGCTCGTCTCCGGCCTGGTCTCCGGCCTCTGCGGCGGTCTGGCCCTGGCCCTGATGCAGGCCAACACCGCCCTCGCCTTCCAGGGCCGGGTCGCCTCCGTCCAGGCGCTCAGCGCGGTCGGCATCACCCCGGTGATGTTCCCGCTCTTCGGCCTCCTGGTGGAAGGGTGGGGCGCCGGCCCCACCTTCCTCCTCTTCGGCTGCATCAGCATGCTCGGCGCCACGGTCTCCACCGCCTCCCACGCCGTCCGCCATGCCGACCTGGACTTCACGAAGACCGCGGACTGACTCCGGCCCCCGGCCGGGGCCCGCTAACTGATCGTTTCAAAATGAGGTCCGGAGTCGTCTCAAACAGATGATGCTGCAGGCAAGTTGGAGCAGTCCGAGGTGGAGGTCGGCGCGTATCTCGTAGCGGATGCGGAGTCGTTTGAACTGGTGGAGCCAGGCGAAGGTACGCTCGACGACCCAGCGGGTCTTGCCCAGGCCGGAGCC